>NZ_JBHMDN010000072.1:0-4579 GCF_042431195.1 Cohnella cellulosilytica | reverse complement strand
GTCATCCCGGGCACTCATCATAACGGCTTCTCGCAGTACGAGAACGTCGACATGTCGGTCAACACGTTCCACGCGCAGATCAAGGACATCGACGAATCGAAGGCTGTCTACTTCGAGCTGGAGCCGGGCGAATGCTCGCTGCACGACTCGCGGATCATCCACGGGGCGGCGGCCAACACGAGCCCGTACCGCCGGTGCGGGTACACGATGCGGTTCATTTCCACGGACACGAAGGTGATTCCGGAGAAGAACGAGAACTGGGAAATCATATTGGCTCGCGGCGTCGATCTGGCGGGCAACCAATACGTGGACGTCTGACGCCGCGCGGCCGCGGAAGCATCGGGGCTCTTCCCTTGCTTCCGCTGCCCACCGGTCATGGAAAAATCGCGAAGGAGGCGTTCGGTTCATGAACGCAAGAGAGACAAGCGGCGTGCGAACGTTCGGGCGAGGAAATGTCGTCCTCTCGTTCGCCGCGGCATCCGGACGTCTGCTGTCCATTCAAAACGGGCCAAAACAAGCCTGGACCGGCACTGTGGCGATCGATATCGGCTGCGACGGCCAATATCGGACCGGTCGGCTGGAATACCGTTCCTTCGAGGGAGCGAACACATGGGATCTTCCCCGGATCGTTCCGGGGGCGGACCCGGAGAAGGCTTGGGATTTTGACGGTTTTGAAGAGACGGACGGCGCCCTGGAGGCGCGTTATCGCATGGGGGAGCTGGCGCTGACCGTCCGGTATCGGATCGACGGCGGAACGGTCGCGATCGAAGCGGAGTTCGTAAGCGATGCGCCCCGGAAGCTTCATGTAAACGGCGTGGCGTTCATGCTCAGCCAGCCGCTCGGCGGCGAGCCGGTCGCGTTCGATTTTCCCGGCAACGTGCCGTATCCGGTATTCCAAGCCGGCGGACTGCCGGAAAGAGAAGCGGTGGAGACCGGTCTGGTCAATCCCGTCGTTCGCCTCGTTAGCGGGGCAGATCGCACGAACGTGATTTTCGTCGACGAGGAAGAGAAGTGGGGGACGGGGGTTTATCGTTCGGGAAGCGAGCTGCATCTGGTCAATCTGGCCGCCGTGGAAGCCGAGCTCGAGCCCGGGAAGCCGCTCGTCTGCGGCACGCTGTACATTCAGGCGAACGCGGGGGGAGAGGCTGAGGCTTACGCGGCGATCCGGGAGCTGTACGTCGGCAAGGGCTGGACGCCTCCGACGGACGGACATCGGGACGGCGTGCTCTATTCCTGCCATCCTCACGGCACGATGGATTCCGGTTTTCCGCTTCGGCGGGATATGGCGGAATACGCGTGGGAATTGGACGGCCTGCGGAAGATGGGCATCGATCACGTATGGGTGCTGCCGATCTTCGAGCATCTCGACCGCGGCGTCTATCATCCGACCGATCAGCGGATCGTGGACGAGCGTTACGGCGGGGACGAGGCCGTGCGGAGCTTCAGCCGGCGCATCCGCGAGCTCGGCATGACGCTGCTGTTCGATTACGTGCCGCACGGGCCGGAGCCGGAAGATCCGCTCGGCCTTGCGCATCGGGAATGGGCCTCGCTGCGGCGGGACGGCGAACTGCAGAGCGAATGGAACTGCCTGTCGTTCGACATGACCCATCCCGATTATTTGCAATATACCAAGGATTTGGTCCGGGAGCATGTCGCCCGGTTCGACGTGGACGGCGCGAGAATCGATTGCGCGATGGGCGGCCTGACGAACTGGCGGCCTTACGGGGATCACCGGCCGAGCAACTCGAATCTGAAGGGCGGCATCCTGATCTCCAAGGCGATCCGGGACGGCTTTGCGGAGAGCGGCAAGAAGCCGCTGGTGACGCCGGAAAATTTCAACCCGGTGCCGGCCTACGCGCCGGTGACCGACGTATTCTACGACATGGCGCTCTACCGGGCGCTGTACGATATGGAGAACGCGGGGCTAACGCCGGAGCGATTCGCCCGCGAGCTGACCCGATGGCTCGAAGCCGAGCTGCTCAGCACCGTTCAGGGGGATGTCAAGCTGCGTTTTCTCGGCAACCACGATACGGTGACCTGGGTATGGAACAAAGCCCGCGCGACCGCCTGGTACGGCGTCGAACGCGCGAAAGCGCTGTGGGTGCTGCTGAGCTGCATCGACGGCATGCCGATGCTCTATCAGGGCGACGAGGACGCTTCGATCTACGGCGGGGAAGGCCCCGACTTGCGGTCTTTCTTCCGCGAATTGTTCGCGATGCGCAGACGGTATCTCGGCAACGATTACGCGACGGATTATGTGTATACGGGAACTTCCGTCGTGGCGTTCTACCGCCGCGGCGAGGGCGGCGACCGGCTTGTGGCCGTCAACCTGTCCGGCGATCCGGCGGCGTTCGCGGAAGCGGGAGCCGATCTGTCCCGCGGGGCGCGGCTTGTCTACGGAGAAGCCGAAACGTCCGCGGACGGCGCGTCCCTGCAGGGTTACGGATGGGCGGTTTGGACGCTGTAAGCCGATAGGAGAGGAGGAGAGCGCAGATATGGAACGATACGACGTTATCGTCGTCGGTGCCGGCGCGATGGGCATGTCGGCGGGGTACCATCTGGCCGCGAGCGGACGGCGGACGCTGCTGATCGACGCGGACGATCCGCCGCATCGGGGAGGAGCCCATCACGGCGAGACGCGCATTATCCGGCATGCCTACGGAGAAGGGCGGGCTTATACGCCGATGGCGCTGCGCGCCCAGCGGCTCTGGAAGGAGCTGGAGCGGGAAACCGGACGGAGGTTGTTCCTGCCGACCGGTTTCCTTCAGACGGGGGAGCCGGGCTCGGCCATGCTCGAGGAAATGCGGCAAAGCGCAGCCGAGCACGCCCTGCCGGTCGAGTCGCTCGACCGGGCGGAAATCCGCCGCCGCTGGCCGACTCTCGCGCTTCCGGACACGCATGTCGGATGCTACGAAAGCGGCAGCGGCGTGCTTCTGTGCGAGGCGTGCGTCGGCGCCTACCGCGAGGCGGCCTTGGCGCGGGGGGCGGCGCTGCTGACGAATACGCTGGTCGTCTCCATCGAGCCGGACGCCGAAGGCGCGACGGTTCGGACGGAAGCCGGCGTTTACCGCGCGGATTCGGTCGTGCTGACCGCCGGCAAATTCGCGGGACCGCTGCTCGGCGGCATCGGACTTAAGCCGCCGCTGACGCCGATTCGCAAGACGGTGGCCTGGTTTGCCGCGAGCGGCGGCGAATACGGAGCCGGGCGGTTTCCCGCCTTTCTGTTTGATCTGCCGGAGGGCGTCTACTATGGCTTTCCCGACCTGGACGGCTCGGGCGTCAAAGCGGGGCGCCACGACGGCGACTGGCGGCCGGTCTCCGCGGGGGAACCGCTCGCCCCTTACGGCGCCGATCCCGACGACGGGGCAGACGTCGGCCGATTCGTCGGGAAGTACCTGCCCGGGGCCGAAGCGACGCCGGGCAGAGGGGCGTCCTGCTCCTATACGATGACGCCGGACGAGCATTTCATTCTCGATCGTCATCCGGAGCACGCCCGGATCGTCATCGGTGCCGGCTTCTCGGGCCACGGCTTCAAGTTCGCGAGCGTGATCGGGGAGATGCTGGCCCGGATGGCCTCCGGAGAGCCGCCCGGCTTCGATATCGGCATGTTCTCTATCGCCAGATTCACCCCATAGCGGTTATTTAATTGTTCAAAAACGAACTTAACACATACTCTACAAGCACTCCATGCGCGCTTACCCTGCGCTTGACAGGAAGGAAGATTCAATGATGGAACGCGGAATTTATTTCGACGGCTGGTACCGGGACGAGCACTGCTATCATCCGAGCCTGCCGATGCGCAGGACGCAGATGGTGGAGGACCTGGTCGACTACGAGGCGACGCTGCTCGTCTGGTCGGCGCTCGGAGGCGGCGTCGTGTCGCTGCCCTATTTGGAGGAAGAGGCTTACGGCGAGGTGCCTTCCCGTCTGCGGATGTACGGCTACATGAACGACCGCGAATTTATCCGCGAATGCGACAAGCACGGCATCAAGGTGTTCGGCGTCGTGTTCGAGGTGCAGGGCTGGGAGTTCCCGGCCGAGATCAGCGCGGACGAGACGAAGCTGCTCGGACTGAACATCATGCGCGGCGAAGGGAAAAAGGTGACGTACGGCCTGCGCGAGTTCAGCCAGGACAAATATCCGAAGCTGTTCCCCAAGACATTCCGCGACTACTTCCCGGACGGGCTCGTCAACAGCGACGGCGAGCCGGTAACCGATCTGTGGGCGGAATGCGCCGCCCGCAAAATGGACGGCACGGCCGTCCACGCCGCCTGGGTGGAGGTGGTCGGGCACGAGCAGCAGTGCTATCAGATGTGCCGCAACAACCCGGTATGGCGGGCGTATCTGAAGAAAATCATCGAGATCCAGATCGACGCGGGCGTGCACGGCGTGCATCTCGACGAATGCGAGCTGCCGATTACGGCGATCGGCTACGGCGGCTGCTTCTGCAAGGACTGCATGAAGCAGTTCAACGTCTACCTGGCGGAGCGGCAGCGGAAGGGCGATCTGCCCGCGGCGCTGCAGGCGATGGACCTGGAAACGTTCCATTACGGGGAATACCTGAAGGCGCAGGGCGCCG
>NZ_JBHMDN010000071.1:0-1130 GCF_042431195.1 Cohnella cellulosilytica | reverse complement strand
ACGCAATCGGGATTCGTAGGATATGCGCTGGAGGATGCTAGCGGTAATCGGGGCTTTCTGTTTCGAGGAAGCGAGACAGATTCCTTGGTCGATTGGACGGATAATGTCGATTCAGGAATTAAGGGAACCTCGACGCAAATCCGTCAGGCGAATGATTTTTTTGAGAAATACGCTATAGACGGGTCCGGCCATCCATTGGAGAATATCTCCTACTCTTTGTATGGCCACTCCAAAGGCAACAATCTGGCGAGCGACGTGTTCGTCAATCACTTGGAGTTGGATATCGACGCGTACAGTGTGAACGGTCAACCGATCTATTGGTTCGATTTGACGGAAAAACAGAAGTCCGCGCTCCGGGGAGATCGTTATCAGTTCATTGTTCATGAAGGGGATTTCGTCAGTGGGCTCGGTTACGTTGATTATATCGATACCGTGGTGAACCTGGAGGAAAGATTCGACGAACGTATCGGTTCTTCCAGATGGAACGTGTTTTTTGATCCGCACAGATTAACCAAGGTAGGATTCAACGATTCGGGTGATTTCGTCTCCACACAAAAGCCGGATATCCTAAGACGGCAATTTGTTAACGCAGGCGTTACGACGTTAATTATGGCGATTCGTAATGTTCCCAAACTGTTTTCGGGCGAGGCGGATCTCAGCATGTGGAAGGAGCTCGGCAAGACGGGCTATTACCTTGTAATTGATTCGTTAAAGGTGTTATGGAAGGCGATATGGAACAGCGAACCCGTGGAAGAGATCAAAGCCTTTTTGCGGAATGCGTTATCAGATATGAAGACGTGGTTCAACGATCATTGGAATCGTTTCAGTGAATGGTTCGATTCGTTCGCGAATAGCGTGAAAAGTTTCTTCTCCGGCATATTCGGAGGGGGTTCCGCCCCGTCGCTTCCAACCGTGATGGTCGTCGATACGGGAGTACTGAGAAGGATAGCGGGCAGATTGCAGACGGTTCAAGCAAGGATCGATTCGGTAGACCGAAGACTGGACCGACTGGCCGCTCTGGCGGATCTGGAGGATAAGCTCTCCTACTACTGGGTTGGGCTAAAGGTAGGATACGATTATGAACTGAAGCGATGTGTTGACTATTTGAATCAATCAGCCGATCGTCTGGA
>NZ_JBHMDN010000070.1:0-660 GCF_042431195.1 Cohnella cellulosilytica | reverse complement strand
GTCCTCAATCAGCGGTTCCTCGTATTCAAACTTCAGCGCATCGGCATACAACGTACCCGAGCCGCCGCTCTGATTGGCCGTCAAATGCACTCCGACTTCCGCCAGCACCGTGCCTTCTGGAATGACGCCTTGTTTCTCCAGATACACATATCCATTTGTTTCCTGATTCAACTCCGCCGTGAACGAACCGACATTCGTCCAGTCCTCGTCATAGAACCACACGAGCAACTGTCCGGAAGAATTGTTCAGTTCTTCCGCGTGCAGCTGTCCGCTCAGCTTAAAGGTTTGACCTGCCTCTACATTAATCCGTTGACGAATATAGCCACTCTTCCAGATCGGCAGATTCGCCGCTTCGATCTTCATCGCCTTGCTTCCGCTGGCTACCGGGGCACTCACCGATTCAATTGTGCCGGTACCCGTATTAAAGCTCTGCCAGCCGGTTGCGCTTGCGTCCAGGGTATGCTCGAAGTCCGCATTCACCAGCAAGTTCGGGTCCGTTGTCTCGCGCAGGTCGATGTTGTCGGCATACAACAAGCCACTGCCATTGCCCGTCCCGTTCGCAGAAAGTCGGACGCTGACCTGCGCACGAACCGTCCCCTCCGGTGCGACACTACGTTTCTCCAAATGCGCGAAGCCCGTTGTAGCCGTCTCCTGACGGAC
>NZ_JBHMDN010000069.1:46583-252124 GCF_042431195.1 Cohnella cellulosilytica | reverse complement strand
CAGGTACTTCCCCTGTCTATTCCGATACAAAGTTCGATTGCTTTCGCAATCGCCCACTTTTTATTGTCCATTTCTGGTCAGGTTGTGGTGGGAACAGTTCGCACTTTCCTTCATTATACTACACTATTCACCAGGCTTGTCGACAGGACTAGAAGAAAAACGAAAGGTGATGGAACGGGGACATCATTCCGAACAGCCAAAAAAGAATTGCGCCCTGCCTCGGTCCGACCGTTTCTCGCCCGATGCCCAGTTCGGCGCCAATCTCCTTGTTTGTTCTATCACGGGAACGAATCAGAACACCTCCCTTGTACAAATAAAAGGAGGTGTTCCGATTTGATCTAAAAAATCAGGATTCTTCCGTAACGTTGAAACTCATCCGGATCGCGGGAATTCGCGTTCCCGGGTGATCCTCGCCGTACGTCAGTTGAGGCGCCAGATAGACATTCGGCGTCGTCTGACGCCCCTGGTAAATGCCGGGATACAGATCGATCAGATGCGTTCCCGGTTCGCCGGAAGCGACGACCGTAAACTTCACGGTGCCCTGGCTGTTGAACCCGCACATGTAGCCGGTATAGGCGTTGTCGTAAGTCATATAGAAGGCATTGTCGAATTCGGTCCATCCGACACCTTGCAGCGTGATCTCCACCGCCGTTCCGGCCGGACCGGACGCCGGCTCCATGCCGACGATGGACGGGACGATTCCGACATAAGCCTGTCCGTAGACGACGCCCCCAACCTTCACGTCGATCCGGTGCGGCACTCCGCCCAAGTCCTCGGGAATCGCGAACGGATACGTCAGCTTCCCTTCTCCGTCGGTCGCGGAGCGACCAAGCGCAATCTGCTTCTCGGCAAATCCCGTACCGGATACGCGGCTTCCGGCCATCGTATTCCAGACCAACTCCACCGGCTTGCCGGTCGGAAGCCCTTCCGCGGTCAGCGTTACCGGATCGCCGACCGCGCCGGAGTCGCGGCTGACCGCCACCTTCACGTTCGGCTTGTTGCGCAATTCGGGAACGACGACGCCTCCGCCGCCGGCAGGCACCGGCTCTACCGCGTTCGTCAGATCCGCCGCTCCGTCCGTAACTTCGAACTCGAAGGTTGGAACCGGCAAATAGGCGGTCGGAGCTTGCTGGTGATTGAGATACGCCGCCCCGCGATAACCGTGCCAGATCGTCAGCGTATGCTTGCCCGCGGGACCCGCGGCGCGAATCTTGGCCGTCGCCTTGCCGTTCGTCGATACGGCGGAGATCAGACCGGTAAACTTGTTGTCATAGGTCAGCTGCCAGTTGCTCTCCATCGTCGTCCAGCCGATGCCTTCCGCCTCAATCGTAATTTCCGTGCCCACCGGACCGGATTCCGGCGACATCTTAAACGTCGGACGGACAAAATAGACGTTCTGGGCCAGGCGTTCGCCGTCCTGGCGGACGTACACGGTATGATCTCCGCCGAAGCCTTCCGGCACTTTGAAGCTGCCGCTCCAGCGTCCCACCCGGTCCGTCGTTCCGGCAAGCGCCACTTCCTCGCGCTCCATGTATCGTTGGCCGACGAAGGAATAAATGCCATCCAGTTCGTAGCTGCCGTCTACCGTTACCCAGATCAGCTTTGCCGGTTTATTCGGGTTCAGTCCCGTCGCCTCGAATTCAACGACCGATCGCACCGTTCCCTGATTTTGCGCCAGCATGAGCGTTCCCTTCCCGGTCTCTGCGGCCGCCGACGCGGACAAGAGCCAGGGGAGCAGCAGTCCGGCTGCCAGCAGCATCGCCGCCAGTTTGCCGGCAGTCCGCCGTGCAGCTCCCTGTCGCCCGTTCGCAAATCCAATCTCGCGATGACGCACGATCATGCTTCACCGTCGGCGGCAGGCTCCGAAGCCGGCACGTCGGTCGCCGGAACCAGCTGATCCGGGGACACAATCGTAAGCAGAGAAGGCACGACGTTAAAAGGCTTGAATTCGCCCTTCTTGTCTCCCGATTGCGCCGTTACGCGATAATTAAGCGTTCCCTTGGGCGTATCTTCCGTCACCTCGTACTTGGCGCTCCAGAATCTGTCGGCGCCCGGCACTTCCGGAGGATGGTCGCCCAACTGCATATCGAGCACTTCCCCGGTGGAAAGGTGCACTTGCAGCTTGGCTCCCTCCGCCAGCTGTCCCGTTGCCGAATCGGTCGCTTTCATGCGGAAGACGATCGCATCGCCGGGAATAAAACGGTTCATAACGAGACAGCTTCCCATTTGCACGGTATCTCCGTACACAACCAGCGCGTTCTCCGAAACTCCCTGTTCTCCGAACGTAATCTGCACTGTATTCGCGGCTTTGTTCCAACGAATTTCGGCTCCCGCCGCGGCGGACAACTCGCGGACCGGCGCGAACGGCACGCCGCCTTTCAATTGAATCGGAAGCGGCTTCCCGTTGACGGACAAGGTTCCGGCTTGGGTATCCAACGTATAAGGCAGGCCGAACAGCTCGGACAATTCGGCGATGTTGACGTAGGTCCGTCCGTCGGAAATATAGCTGCCGGTGAGCGGAAGCGGCTTGCCGTTGAGAGAAACGATCGGAGAGCTTGCGGCCGCCGAAGCGAACGCGGGAATCGAGAGGGCGACGGCGGCGGAAAGCAAAGTGGCCGTGGCCGCTTTTTTCATGACTTTTCTCATTGGGGAATTCCTCCTGAATATAGGGATATAGGTTTTATTGCGGATCGATGTTGTGGTTGTGGCGGAAGCGATTATCGGGATCCCACTGCCGCTTCAACTCCCGGAGCCGCTCGAAGTTGCCGCCGAACGCGTGTCGGACCACTTCGCCGCCCGGGGCGATTCCGTTCAAATAAGAAGATTGCTTCAGCGAAAAAGGCAGCAGGTCGGCATAGACGGCTTGCGTCCATTCGCGGCAGCTGTCGATCGAAGCGCCCATCGCCATCGCATCGAGCAGCAGGACGAAGGAAGCGTCGCGGTTGGCGAAAGCCGTATCCTGCGCGGCAATTCGATTCATCTGCCCGCCGAGCGGCCATAGTTGGGCCAAAATCGCCGGAGTCGGCGCATGGTCGAGCTGCCGCAGAAAACGATCGATGGCCTCGTCGTCCAGCTCGGCAAAATAAAGCGACGTGCCCGACACCGGAACCGAATCCGGCACGAGCGGGTCCAGCTTCTGCTGCAGCGCTTCGTAGGAAATGACGGCGCTCTGGTCGGCAATCGGAGTCGCCCATCTGCGCAGCGGTCCGATGGCCGCTTCTCCCTCCTCCGAACTGCCCGCGTACATGCCGGACACGATCGCCACCCTCCGGTTGTGCAGCGCTTCCGGCAGGAACGGCGCCGGAGGCAGCTGCGTAGCCGTGATGTTAAACGTCACTTCGTCCGGCGCAGACTTGGCATAGTCGCGAGCCTGTGTCAGGATCGACCGCAAATCGGCATAATCGTAGAGAATATCGATCGCCAGCACTTCCGGGCCTACTGGCTGCAACCGGTAAACGAAGCTGGAGACGACGCCGAAGTTGCCTCCGCCTCCGCGTAATGCCCACAACAGTTCGGGAAACTCGCTCTCGCCGACCTCGATCGTCTCCCCGTTTGCCGTCACCAGCCGAGCTCCGATCAGATGGTCGCAGGTCAGTCCGTATTTACGCCTTAAGTACCCGAGACCTCCGTTCAGCGTCAGCCCGGCGATGCCGGTTTTGGACACCGTTCCGGTCGGTACGGCAAGCCCGTGCTTCTGCGTCTCCCGGTCCACGTCGCCCAGCGTCGCTCCGGCTTCTACAACGGCCACGCGGCGAACGGGATCCACTTCCACCTTGTTCATTCCGGACAGATCCAGCATCAGCGCTCCTTCGCCCGCCGCCGTGCCGCCTACATGATGGCCTCCGGCTCGCATGGATACCGCGATTCGGCGGTCGGCCGCGAACCGAACCGCCTCCGCGATGTCCGCTTCCGACCAGCAGACGACCACCGCGGCCGGCTTGTTGTCGATCGCCGCATTCCACAGCGACCTTCTCGTCTCGTAAGAGCCGTCTCCGTGCAGCAGCACCGAGCCGCTCACTTTCTCTTGCAGCAATTCGAACATCTTCTTACTCCTTCCCTTTCGCCCGAAAATCAACCGCAACGCAATCTGCCTTTCCAATTCATACGGGATGTTATCCGTATTGCAATCGCTAATTATTATAAGGAGCGGCATAAAAAACCAAAACACCCCCCTGTATAGACTGGTCCGGACGCGTTCCCCAGCCTGTCGGCGCTGCCGAAGGGCCGCGATGGAAACGGACAAAGGAGGGAGAGGCGAACGAACGATGTTGCGGTTCAGTAATAGCCGCAAATCTGCTACAGTAAAGAAGACGGTTCGGCATCGGAATAGCGAGCGCGCGAGCGGCGAATGCGTCCGGCATGATATGTAGTCTGCCGGCTTTTCGGCTTGGCGCGGCCGGACCCGCGAAATGAAAGCGAATACAAGGGGGCGAATCGCCCCTGAGGATGGCGAGGTAGACTATGTATCATGTATTGATTGCCGAAGACGAACAGTGGATCAGACAATCGGTCGCCGAGATGATCAACCGGATGGGCGACGACTTCGTACTCGCGGGAGAGGCGAGGAACGGCCAGGAAGCCTGGACGCTGATCGAGGAACTGTGGCCGGCCATTCTCGTCACCGACGTCATGATGCCCCAGATGGACGGGCTGGCTCTCATCGAACGGGTAGTCGAACAGCAAATCCCGATGACCTTCGTAATTCTGAGCGGTTACGACAATTTCGAGTACGCGCGGCGGGCCATACGCTACGGCGTCACCGAATATTTGCTGAAGCCGGTGCAGATGGAGCAGCTTCACGAGGCTCTTAAACGCTCCGCCGCGCAGCTCGGGAGCAACGGAGAGCTCAACCGTCTGCTGGTCGGCTTCCGCAATTTGCTCGACCGGTTCGATCCGGCGGACAGCGGTCTCTTCTATCGCAAGGCGCTGCAATTGATCGACCAGGTGCTGGCGATGCCCCGGCTCGACGGTCCGGCGAAGCTGAATCTGCTGAGACTGTTCGAGCATCGTCTGCTGTCGCTGCTGCGCGATCTGCAGGCGCCCGCAAGCGCGCTGGACATCGGCAGATCGACGGACGATCCGACCATCCGCCGGCACTTGCAGACGCTGCTGGAAACGTGGGTGCTGCACAAGAGCGAGTCCGCCGCGCTGGACAACCATCGCACGGCGATGAGAAAAGCGTGCGAATATATCGGGCAGCATTACAAGAAAGACATCTCGCTCACGCAGATGGCCGCCGCGACGCACATGAGCGTCTCCCACTTCAGCCTCAGGTTCAAGGAATATACGGGCAAAACGCTCGTTCAGTATATTCAGGAAACCCGGATTCACAAAGCCAAGGAGCTGCTGCGCGACACCTCGCTCAAGGCGTATGAAATCGCCGAGGAAACCGGATTCAGCACGCATTCTTACTTCGTACGGGTATTCAAAAACACGACCGGGCTGTCTCCCGGCGAGTACAAGAAGAGGATAAACCCATGAAGCGCTACCCTTCGTTTCTTCACTATTTCTCCCTGCGGCAGAAGATGATTCTCGGTTTTCTCCTCGTGAGTCTGACCGGCGTGTTCACGATTGCCTTATCCGCGCACCACTACTATACGAAAGCGACGAGCAAAGATTTCTACACGCTCGCCAACGGAGCTTCCGCCGGCCTGAACAATCAGATCGACCAGTACCTGAACAGCATGGCGGAGTCCACCTACGCGATGGTCGCCGGCTCGCTGCAATTGTCCGGCGATTCGCTGCTGCACATCCCGGACTCTTACATTATTCAGGAATGGCTGGCGGGGAGTATCGAGCGAACGGCGCAGAACCGGCTGCAGATCGAAAATCTGTTCAAGCTGCACATCACGCTCAGCTATTCGGAAATCGAGAGCATGGTGCTCATCTCGAATACGGGCGAAGTCGTCTCCTCCCGCGGAGAGAGCGACGCCGCCGTCTACCGGCAGCAGCGCTGGCAGGAGCAGCCTCCGCAGCCGGTGCCGACGCTGCTGCAGATGAAGCAGTCCAGGCTGAGCCGAATTCCGGTCGTTCCGCTCGTCGTGCCCATCTACAATACCAAGAAGGTCAAAATCGTCGGCAGATTGATTCTGAACGTGTCCACGACGGAAATTCGCAAAATCATGGGAGGAACGCCGATCGGCGACACGGGTTATTTCTTCATCCTCGATCCGGGCGATCATATCGTCTACCACCCCGATCCGGCGCTCGTCGGCCAATCCATCGCCGAATCCCGTTTGTCTCCGTTCAGCCGCATTCGACCCGACTCCATCCTGACGGTGGATAAGGTCAAGTTCTTGACGACTTACAGCGCCTCGGACTTTACGGGCTGGCGCATTATGGCCGTCGTGCCCCTGCCGGAGATGGCGTCCGGTCTGCACGTGGCGCGCAATTCCATCATTATGGTCATGCTGTTCCTGCTCGCCTTCGTCTTCCTCATTGTCCCGCTGCTGACCCGAGCGCTGCTGGCGCCGGTCATGAAGTTGAACAAAAATATGCGCGAGGTGAGGCGAGGCGATCTCAACGTTACGGTCGACGTCCTGCCGAGCCGCGACGAATTCCAGATGCTCGGCAACAATTTCGCGCATATGCTCACCACCCTTAACGAACTCATCGACAAAGTATACCGGTTCCAAATCCGCGAAATGAATCTGGAATTGCGGCAGAAGGACGCTACGATCCATGCGCTGCAAAATCAGATCAATCCCCATTTTCTATACAATTCGCTGGACATTATCAAAAGTATCGCTTTTCTGGAGGACGTACCGAAAATCGAACGCATGGTGGGCAACCTGGCCGCTTTTTTCCGCTATACCGCAAAATCCGACAGGATCGAAGTCAGCCTGCGGGACGAAATCGTCCATCTGAACGAGTATCTGGAAATCATTCGTATCCGGTTCAACGACCGGCATATCGGCAAAAACTATATTCCCGAAAAGTATATGGACGTGCGGCTGGTGAAGCTGACGGTTCAACCGATCGTCGAGAACGCCGTCAAATACGCGGTGGAGGCCACGCACGGCGAAGCGGAAATCATCATCAGCGCTTACGACGCCCAGGACGATCTGTTCATTGAAGTGGTGGACAACGGTCCCGGCATCGACGAAGAGCGAATGAACCTCATTCGCGAGCAATTGTCCGCCTCCGGCGACGATTATTACGAAAGCCCGACGCCGGGGGACAAATCCGTCGGACTCGCCAACGTCCACGCGAGATTAAAGCTGCAGTACGGGACTCCTTACGGACTGAGCGTCGTTTCCTTCCCCGGCAGAGGCGCCGCCGTAACCGTTCGCATCCCGATGCAGAAAAAGAAAAACGTGCAAGCAAACATAAAAATGTGAAATAAATCGAGGGCGTCCGTTTGCTAACATAATAAATGTAAGGTGGCCATTGGAGGACAGCATGAGACGTACAACGATTGCAGCAACGTTTCTGACCGTCGCAATGTCATGGGCAGCCATAGCGCTGTGGCTGCCGGGATGCGGCATAATGCCCGGCAATGCGGATCGTTACGCCGCCAGGCCCGCTCCGAAGCCGCAATATGCAGAGCATCTGACCCTTACGTTAATGCCCTTCTCCTGGGAAGGCGGACTCAGATGGCGGGAGGATCATCCCACCATTCAGTACTTGAACCGGAAGTTCAACATCGATCTCCAATTGCAGTGGACGGATGGCGAATCCTACAAAGACAAGCTGAACGTCATGGCGGCGTCGGGCAAGCTGCCGGATATGTTCCAAGTCGAACCGGACATGTTCGTAAACTGGCAGGACGACGGAGTCTTCATGGATTTGCAGCCGGTGTTGGACAGTTATTCCCATCTGTCGCAAGCCTTCTCCGTTGGGACCTGGAGACTGCTTAATCCGGAAGGAGCGCTGTTCGGCATTCCGGTCAACGTCGTCTCCAACAGCGACAGCTATCAGATTCGCGCCGACTGGCTGGAGAAGCTCGGACTCGGGATTCCGGAGGAAGACAGCTTTACGATCGATCAATTTTACACGATCGTACAATCGTTCGCGCTGTACGATCCCGACAGCGACGGCATCAGCAATACGTACGGGTTGTCCGTTACCAACTTGCTGACGGGCGAGGCCCAGACCAACTCGGCGCAGCTCAGGGCGGCATTCGGCTTGGCGAACGAATGGGCGCTGCAGGACGGCAGGCTCGTCTCGCAGTACGCGCAAGTTCCGGAGATGAAGGCCTTCCTCGGATTTTTGCGCAAGCTGTACGCCGAAGGACTGCTCGATCGCAACTTCAGGGAAAAGGGCTTTACGAACATTTACGATGACTTTCAGTCGGGACGCACAGGCATCCTGACGAGCCATCCGGATTCGCTGAAGAGCGACGAGTTGCTGCTGCAAAGAAGCCATCCCGGCACCCGGCTTGTCCAACTGCCGCCGCCGATCGGTCCGAACGGGCAGCGAGGCAATCCGACGAACCTGCAAGGCGTGAACAAGAGCGTCATTAACGGACGAATCGAGCCGGCCAAGCAAGAGCGGATCCTGGCGCTGCTCGATTGGTGGGCGACGGACGAAGGCACGTTCATCATGCGCAACGGTTTTGAAGGCCTTCACTTCGAAATCAACGAGGATGGAAGCGCGACCAAGAAACCGCTGACGGACAGCGATCTCCCCAGGCTGCTGGATAACTGGTTTTTCTCTCGCAGCGACATTGCGGTCGGTTACGTCTACTCTCTTCCCGAAGAAATAGAGTTCAACCGACGCTATTACGAACGCAACGCCAAATATCCGTACGTCAACGACGCCGGCGGGCTGGAGGTGCTGTCGCTCGCTTACCGGTGGTACTACAAGAAACTGGAAGAAGCTTATCGCGACGTGCAAATCCGGATTATTCGGGGAGAGCTTCCGCTGGACAGCGTTGACGATGCCGCGGCCGCCTGGCGCAGAGGCGGAGGGGATCGGATTACGATGGAAATCAACGAGATATACGCCAGAAACAAGACGCATAAAGCCGCGTCCAATACAGGTGCAGAGGAGTATAGCAAATGAGCGAAACATTGCCGAACGGCGTATGGCCGGTTATGCTGACGCCTTACACGGACGATTACGAAGTGGATTACGAGGCGCTGGAGCAAATGATCGAATGGTACATCCGCAAAGGAGTGCACGGTCTGTTCGCGGTCTGCCAGTCCAGCGAGATGGTGCAGTTGACGCTGGAGGAACGGGTAGCCGTCGCCCGATTCGTGCGGGAAAAAGCGGGCGGACGGGTGCCCGTGGTCGCTTCCGGCCATGTCGCCGACGCCTACAGCCAACAGTCCGAGGAGATCGCTCGCATCTCGGCGACAGGCGTTGACGCCTTCGTGCTCGTCACGAACCGGTTGGCGGCGGAAGACGAGGATGAAGCGGTATGGAAACGCAATGCGGAGAAAATATTGAACGATTTTCCCGAGGTGACGTTCGGCCTGTACGAATGCCCGAATCCGTATCAGCGCTTGCTGTCGCCCGAGCTGCTGGCATGGTGCGCGCAAACCGGGAGATTCACCTTCATGAAGGAATGCAGCAACAATCTTGAACAGATCAAAGCCAAGATCGCGGCAGTCAAGGGGACTCGACTCAACCTCTATGTCGCGAACAACCCGCACGTATTGGAAACGCTGCAGGCCGGCGGCCACGGCTACAGCGGCATTCTGGCGAACTTCCAGCCCGATTTGTACGCATGGCTTACAGAGAATTGGAGCGGAAAGCCGGAGCAAGCGCAGCTTGTTCAGGATTACCTCGGGGCATCCTGCCTGTTCGAAGGCCGGCATTATCCGACCAGCGCCAAATATTATATGCAGCTGGACGGCGTGAACTTGACCTTAAAGGGCCGCACCAAAAGAATCGCGGATTTCAAGGAGACGCATCGGCGAGAGATCGAGCAATTGCGCAGATTTAACGGGAACATCGCGAAATCGCTTGTTTGATTTTTCGCATTATTACTTTTAGCTATAAAAAAATGTAAATTGTTAGATTTTTCCTATAACCAAAGACGTAGAAGCTTCTTTCCGATTGTAAAAAAAATGAAGGGGTGTTGTATTCTTATGCGTCGTATTCAGTCAACCGGATTATTGGCCCTTGTGCTGCTCCTGGTGCTCGCGGCATGCGGCGGCAACAACCAGAATTCCGTTCAGCCCGGCAGCGGCGGCGGATCGTCGTCCTCGGGCGAGCAGGCGGCTTCGCAGCCCCCTGCGGAGAAAGCCGAGCTTCGCATGACCTGGTGGGGCAATCAGAAAAGAGCGGACTTAACGCTGCAAGTGATCGAATTGTTCGAGAAGAAGTATCCCCATATTACGATAGCGTCCGAATTTCTGGCCCAGGACGTATTCGGCGATAAAATCAAAACGCAGATGGCCAGTCGAAGCGAACCGGATTTGATCATTCTCGGCAACGACTACGGCGACTATGCGGAACGCGGCATCCTGCGCGATTTGACGCCTTACGTCGGCAGCGAAATCCAGATCGACAAGTTCGAGGAATCGTTCATCAATCCGGGCCGCTACAACGGCCAACTCATCGGACTGAATCTTGGCAACAACGGAATCGGCATGATCTACAACCAAACGATGATCGAAAACGCGGGCTTGCAGTTCCCCGAGACGATGAACTGGGACGAGCTGGAGGCGTTCGGCAAGGAACTCGTCGCCAAGCTCGGCAAAGGAAAATACGCCTTCGCGGATCAATCGAACCTGAACGAGTATTTTGAATACTTCCTGCGCCAGAGAGGGAAAGCGATCAACGATAACGGCAAAGTCGGCTTTACCGAACAGGACGCGGAGGATTGGTTCGCCATGTGGGACCGATTCCGCAAGGAGGGCATTATCCCGACGGCCGAAATCGCCGCCGCCCATGTCGAATTGAGCGCCGAGACGTCCACGCTGATCGAGGGGCTTACCGCCATGGTGTTCCGTTACTTGAACCAGCTGCCGGCTTTCCAGGATGCCACGCAAGATGAGCTGGAGCTCGGAAGGCTGCCGACCGGCGGCCCCGGCGCCGAGGAAGGGGAATGGCTGCACCCGGGACAATTCATCACGGTGAGCGCCAATTCCAAGCATCCGAAAGAGGCGGCCATGTTTATCGATTTCATGATCAACGATCCGGAAGCGACCAAGGTGCTGGGCAGCGACCGCGGCATCTCCATCTCGGCGGAAGCGAGGGAAGCGATCAAGCCGACGCTTACGCCGCCGGAACTGAAAATGATGGAATATTTCGAAGAAGTCATCGCCAAAGCCAAGCCCCTGCCGAAGCAAATGCCGGCGGGAGCGTGGAACGGCGCATTGACGAACGCCGCCCAGAAAGTCGCTTTCGGCAGATCCACGGCCGCCGAAGCGGCGAAGGAAGTGTATCAGGCCGCCGCGGACACTCTGAAATAACTCCGGAATGAACGAATGGGCCGGCAAGCGCAGCGGTTGCCGGCCTTTCCCGACGAAATGGAAAACGAGGTGCGCTAGTCATGAGCAGCATGTATCAAGCCGCGAGCGGCCGCTACGGAAGAATGCGGTATCGCCGTTCCGGCATCAGCGGGCTTCGCCTTCCGGCGATCTCGCTGGGACTGTGGCATAACTTCGGAGGCGCGAACGCGTACGGGACGGCGCGCGGACTTATCCGCCATGCGTTCGACGCGGGGATTACGCACTTCGATCTGGCCAACAATTACGGGCCTCCGCCCGGATCGGCCGAACAAACCTTCGGCCAAATTCTCGCGGCGGACCTGCGTCCCTACCGCGACGAAATCGTCGTCTCGAGCAAGGCCGGCTATACGATGTGGGACGGACCTTACGGCGACTGGGGCTCGCGGAAATATTTGATCTCCAGCCTCGATCAAAGTCTGTCCCGCATGAAGCTGGATTACGTAGACATTTTCTATCACCATCGCTTCGATCCGGAAACGCCGCTGGAGGAAACGATGGGCGCACTGGACCATCTGGTACGGCAGGGCAAGGCGCTGTATGTCGGTCTGTCCAATTACGATGCCGACAGCACCCGGCAAGCGTCGGCCCTATTGAAACGGTTCGGAACGCCGTGCCTCATTCATCAGCCGCGCTATTCGATGCTCGACCGCGGGCCCGAGGCCGAACTGCTGGGCGTGCTCGAGGAGGAGGGAATCGGCTGCATCGCCTACTCCCCTCTGGCCAAAGGGATACTGACGGATCGCTATCTGCAAGGGATTCCCGCCGACTCCAGAGCCGCCGGTTCGAGCGTCTTCCTGCAGCCGGAGGATTTGACCAAACGTGTGCTGGATCAGGCCAGAGCGTTGGAGAACACGGCCTCGCGCCGCGGGCAGAAGCTGTCCCAACTGGCGCTGGCTTGGGCGCTTCGCTTCGATACCGTGACATCGGCTCTGATCGGAGCGAGCCGGACCGGTCAAATCGATGATGCCGTCGCCGCGTTGGACAACTTGCCGTTATCGGACGAAGAGCTTGCGGAAATCGAACGAATTTTACAGCCGGAGCCCGCTGGCGAGGAGCCGCCTGCATGAAGGCTTGGAAGGAGGGATACAGGTGACGCGTACGTCGACGGCCGCCCGTCCCGCGATCAAGAAGAACGCCAAAGCGCCGTCCGGGAAGCTTTGGCGGCAGGATCGGGCCGCCTTTTTATTTTTATTGCCCTGGTTGATCGGTTTTATCTTCCTGACGTTCGGGCCCATGGTCAGTTCCCTCTATCTATCGTTCACGAATTACGACATGCTGCTTGGGGCGCGGTGGATCGGGCTCGACAACTTCAGGATAATGTTTTTCGAGGACCAGCGGTACGCCGCATCGTTGAAGGTCACGCTGATCTACGTGCTTGCTTCCGTGCCGCTTAAGCTGCTGTTCGCATTGGCCGTCGCGATGCTGTTGAACAAAGGGCTGCGCGGACTCGCCTTCTACCGGACGGTCTATTACATCCCCACTTTGTTGGGCGGCAGCGTGGCGATTGCGGTGCTGTGGAAGAAAATGTTCAGCGGGAACGGCGTCTTTAATCAGGCGCTGCTCACGTTGTTCGGTTATCAGGGACCGGACTGGGTATCCAATCCCAAGTATGCGATTTATTCGATCGTCGTCCTGTCCGCCTGGCAGTTCGGTTCGACGATGATCATTTTTCTTGCGGGATTAAAGCAAATTCCCCACGAGTTCTATGAGGCCGCCCGGGTGGACGGCGCCGGGAGAATTCGCCAGTTCTTCAATCTTACGCTGCCTTTGCTGACGCCGGTCCTGCTGTTTAATATCGTTATCCAGATGATTACGGCTTTTCAGGCCTTCACGCAGGCATTCATTATAAGCGGCGGCACCGGCGGTCCCATAGATTCCACGCTGTTCTATACGCTGTATTTATACATGAAGGGCTTTACGCTTTTCGAGATGGGGTACGCTTCCGCTATGGCATGGGTGCTGCTGTTCATTATCGGATTTTTTACGGCTATCGTGTTCGTGTCTTCCAAGTACTGGGTCAATTACGGGGATGGGGGCGATTGAGATGGAGATAACGCGAATTCGTCGCGCCTGGCTGCTGCATATTCTCATATTCGGCCTTGGCCTCGCCATGCTCTACCCGATTCTGTGGCTCATTGCCAGCTCGTTCAAGCCGAGTTACCTGATTTTCTCCGACCAACGGATTTGGCCTGCCGAATTCACGATCCAAAACTATATCGACGGGTGGAAAGGCATCCTGCGCAACGGGTTCCATACATTCATGATCAACTCGATCGTGCTTTGCCTGTTCGCGGTGATCGGCAATGTGATTTCCTGCTCGCTGACGGCATTCGCCTTCGGCCGATTGAACTTTCGTTTCAAAACCGTATTATTCGCGCTAATGCTGACAACGATCATGCTGCCGCATCACGTCACTATCATTCCCCAGTACGTGTTGTTCCGGGAATTGGGCTGGGTAGATACCTACTTGCCCTTGATCGCGCCGAAATGGCTTGCGACCGAAGCCTTCTTCGTATTTCTGATGGTGCAGTTCATCAGAGGACTGCCGAAAGATCTCGACGAGTCGGCCCGAATCGACGGGTGCGGCCCCGGGCAGATTTATTGGCGGATCATTATGCCGCTTATGGTTCCCGCGCTCATTACGACCGCCCTGTTCTCCTTCGTATGGACGTGGGACGACTTTTTCTCGCAGCTTCTGTACATTAACTCGGTTCAATTGTACACGGTGCCGCTCGGCTTGCGCCTCTTCCTCGACTCCACGGCCGATTCCGCCTGGGGACCCTTGTTCGCGATGTCCGTCGTGGCCCTGATTCCGAGCCTGATCCTCTTCTTCACCATGCAAAAGTACTTCGTGGAAGGGATATCCACAACGGGTCTCAAAGGCTAAGCGCATCCGAAAGCGAACGACGAACGCCGTTCCTCTCATCTAAATGGCAGCGGCCCGGACCGTAACGGTCCGACCGGCTGCCATTCGTTATTTCTGCGGGCGAAACATGGCTTCGATGTATGATTGTCAATTTCTGCAGCGTTTCTGCAACATTGCTCACGGACAGTTCCTTCCAAAGGTTGTATAATGATACGGTCACGCGAAGGAGGAGATCGCATGCTTCATCCGGCCAGTCTGCTTATTCCGTTGTTGATTCTGCTGCCCAACCTCGTTTTTGTCCGCTTTCCGCCAACAAACCCGCCGGCCCGGCGAACCGCCAACCTCCTTCTTAAGGCAAGTGAAGCAATCGGCAGGCTCGGCGTCATGGTCATTCCATTGTTTTATTCGATGCGCGCCGAACGAAGCTATGAAACGATCTCGCTGATCGTTATGCTGGCCGCGATTCTCTTCTATTATTGGGGCTGGATCGAGTATCTCCGCAGCGACAGGAGCTATGCTCGCCTGCTCGCCCCGATGCTGGGCATCCCGGTTCCGATGGCCGTGTTTCCCTGTCTCTATTTTCTCGCTGCCTCTATCGTTCTGCATTCCATCCTCTTCTTTGTTTTCGCCGCGATTTTTGCGCTCGGTCACATTGCGAACAGCTGCAGGGATTACCTCCTCATCGGAAAAAGCTGAAGCGACCCCGAACAGGCCTTCGGACGATAAGCTTTCCCTCAAAAATCCGCATCCGTCCGGACCGATTTGTGAATTTATTCATATATCGGTTTTATAGGAGGTTATCCCTTTGCCAAACTTAATTTTAGTGCCGCAGGATTTTCCGACGATTCAAGCGGCCATAAATAGCGCATCGGACTATGATACGATCCGCGTTGCTCCGGGAACGTACACTGAAAGCATCAACGTAAATAAAACGATCCAGCTATTAGGCGCTCAAGCGGGGATCGACGCACGAACAAGAAACGGCGCTCCGGAATCCATTATTACCGGCACGGGGAGCACGCTTCTTCGCATCTCCGCGAACAATGCCGTCATCGACGGGTTCACGATTCAAGGAAACCCGGCCGGCAACGGTATGCATGCGGGAAACGTGAGCGGGTATTGGATTTTCAACAATATTATTCAAAATAATACGCTTGGCGTGTTTTTGGAGCCGAACAGCGGAACGACGACGTCCCAAGTCAGACAAAATCTGATACGGGACAATGTCAGCCCCACCGGAAACGGCCTCTTTACGCGCGCGATCAACGTACTCATTGACAGCAATCTTTTCACGGGGCATCGCGAGAACGCTTCTATTAACATAACGGATGACTCCACAAACGTGATCGTGACCAATAACGATATTTTGAACGATACGTCCATTACCTTGGCGGGTTCCACTAACGTAAAAATCGCGAACAACAGACTTATCGACACTCAAGGAACCGCCATCTTCATCGGCGGAAATACAAATATCACGGAGATTGAAGGGAATACTCTTAGCGGCAGCACCGGGAACGGAATCAGCGTGAACAACATTTTCTCCCCGATACCGAATCAAAATATTAGAGCCAAGGATAATTCCATAGAGGGGAATCAATCGGCGGGTTTGAATGTCGCTGCGGCCAGCTATAACGACACTCCGCCCAACCGGCCGCTGGATGCGACCAATAACTGGTGGGGAAGCCCGAGCGGCCCCAACTACAACGGAACCGGGCCCGGGACGGGACAGACGATTACCGATCCGTCGAACGTGGTGCTTTATACGCCGTTTTTGACGGCTAATCCGGCTCCGCCGACTCCGACCGCCCCTGTGACGCCCATTCAACGTTTGGTCAGCAACCCTTCTTCCGTGTATATCACCACCGATAGAAATTCGGCTGTTCTCGTGGCTATTTCCGGTATCGGGCAGGTTGCCACCGAACAACCGCAGTTATATATGTGGTGGCCGAACCTGCAGAAATTCGCCAATGACAACTCGCCTTTCGGCGGCACGCCCAATCCGGTTTACATCTGGGACAACACGACCAGCGACGGCCAGACTCGCGGTTTCGCCATCTCCTCGAACCCTTTCATTCTCGACGCAGCGTCCCAGTTGGTGATCAATCTGAATGCTTTTGCCGATAACGCCTTGGAGGCGCAGATCGACTTGGTGGACGCGGCCACCAATCAAATCATTTCCGCTCCCCCCATGGGCGCCTTGCTTACGGATGGAAGCATGAATCCGAACACCGGCGTAACCGTTGAAACAAGTCCGCCCTACAATTGGCAAAGCATTCGTTTCTACTCCGTCGTGACCGCTCCGATTCTTCCCGGCTCCTATAAGGTGATCGTTTCCTTCCAGGTCGTCAATTACAGCAACTTTTCCGGCTACCCCAATCCGGCGGGCTTGGCCTTTGTGGCCGATATATATCAGGCGATCTGAGGATCGGCGAAAAAAGGCTCCACTGCTCCACCGGTTGTGACTCGCGGCCCCGATCTTCCCTACGCGTCTCGCTGCGGCTGCATATCGGAGGAGATGCCTCAAAGGCCCGTACTTCCGGAAGGAAGATACGGGCCTTTGATTTGCCTTGCCGCTCGTTCTACTCGTCTTTGGCCGGCGCGTCTTTCTCCTGCCGATCGATCAGGCGCATTAACATGACTACGATCTCCGCGCGCGTCGCGTTGGACGCGGGCAGGAACGTCGAATTCGGATACCCGTTGATCACGCCGTGGGAAGACAGAATATCCACGCTATTCGCGGCCCAAGACGGGATCGGGTCCCCGAACGTCTTGCGGTTGCCGACGTCCGCCGTCAAACGGTAAGCGTTCTGGAACAAGACCGCCGCTTCCGCCCGCGTGACGAGCGAAGCTCCATTGACGTAAAGCTTGCCTTGGCGCAGCTTGCCCGTCACCAGTCCGTTCGCATAAGCGGCTGCAATGTAAGGCCGGCTCCACTGCGCCAGCTCGTGCCAATCGGCGAAGTGCGCCGCCGCAGCGTCCAGATCGGCTTGCTTGCCGATCGCGAGCTTCCGGGCTCTGACCAGCATCGCGATCGCTTCGTCTCTTCTCGTATGGCTGTTCGGAGCGAATAGATCCGCCGTCCGGCCCGATACGATGCCCAGCTTGTAGGCTCGCTCGATTGCCTCTTCGGCCCAGGCCGCTTCGATATGCACGTCCTTGAACGTCTTCTCCGCCAGCGTTCCGTTGTCCGTTGGACTGTCGGTTTGTCCGTCTTCCGTCGCAGGCGCGCTGCCGGAACCCGCATTCGTGCCCGTATTCGTGCCGCCGCCATTCGTGCCCGTGCCTGATCCCGGGTTAGCCGGTTGGCTGCCTCCAACGATCGAGACATCGTCTTGCGCGACGTTCCCCAAGGAATCGATAGCCGTGACGGTGCTGTAAGCTTGCGTACCGGAACTGAGCGTGCCGCTTAAGCTAAATTGCCCCTCATGGTCCGCCGTCGTGCGATTCCCCCGGTCGTCCATCACGGTCGCGTAAGGAAGCGTGCTGCCTGCAATTCGGTAACGCCCGGCCGAATCGGCGGCGATCCTGCCGTCCGTTCCCGTCTCGACGAACAGGGCAGGCGGGAGACGGTTGTAGTGGACAGCCAGCCCGTACTCGGATACGTCGCCTTGATCGTTCTCGGCGACGATTCGCAGCAGGGTCGATCCCGCATCTCCGTCGACGATAATCGGCACGGAAATCCGATTCTCATAATCAATGCTGGAGTAAACTTGAACGAACCTCGGCAGATTCGTGTTTTCGTCGATCGTTCCGTCGCTTTGCCATACGGTGAACCTGACACCCAAATCTTGCGTCTGTCCGTCCTCCGCGCTCACGTAAGTGGTCGCGGCATCCAGCGTAAAGTCGCCGCCTACCGTAAGCACCTTGCCCAACAGCGAATCGTTCGCAATGACGCCCGCGCTAGGTCTAACGTGAATATTAGGACTCTTGACTAGCGGAACGTCGACGACATTCGTCACCGTTGTCGCGCCGTAAATATAGGACGAGTTCATCTCCGCGTCGTCCGCGTAAGCGAACGGCGTGACGGCAAGTCTATAGCTGTTGCCCGGATCTATTCCGCCGAAGCGGAGGCCGATCTGTCCGTTCGCTTCGTCTTCGGCCGCCACTTGATACTCGATCGGTCTACCGGCATGCACGACCCGATTGCCCGTCGGATTGCCGTCGCTGCCGATCTCGTCCGTGTACGTCAAAGGCGACATGACTGCATTGCCGTCGGCATCGTACAACCGAACAAGATAACCGTCCGCATCCGAGACTGCGCTCCACGCCGCATGGATCGTGCCGTTGCCGCCCGCGGACACGGTTACGCCGCTAATTGAACCCGGCGCGAGCGGATTGACGACGTTCATCGCCTGCTTCGCATTTCTGCTCGCATACGGAATCGATCTGGAGGCATCGGACATCGGCGTTCCGATCAGCGTCACTCTCGCGTAATACTGACCGCTCTGCAGATAGTTCAAATCTTGCTCCGTGAACGTATAACTGCCCGATGCCGCTCTGTCTGTTACATCCGCAGCGTCGATGCTGGACGTGTGGACCAGCACACCCGCGCTCCTGGCGTTCGGATCGTCGCCGTTGTCCGTCGACAGACGGACTTCGACTTGATAGTCTTCCGTCGAAGCATCCAGACCCGACAAATCCCAGCTTACCTTGCCCGCCCCGGCGTCATAGGAAGTGCCCGCGATTTTCGGAACCGGAGCAATGGCGATAATCGAGCTGTCGAACGGCTGGCCGGAAGCAATCGTCCAATCGCCCGCTTCCGCGCCCAGGCGAATCATGACCGTGCTCGCGGACACGACCGCCGCATTCGCGTTAGGATCGTCGTAATAAGGCGTTCCGTCCTCCAGCGATCCCGGATACGTCAAGCCGTAGGGGCTGCCGCTCGGGTCCAGAATGCGAAGATCGTCCGGATCGGCGGATACGAGTACCGCATAATCCTCCGTCAGGCCCGCCGGGAACGACACCGTATGCTCCGTTCCCTCGGCGTTCGTCGATATCGCCGGCTCAACCGCAAGCGTCCTTAGCAGACTTGGCGAACCGCCGCTCGACGCGACGAGCCGCACGTTGGAGAAGGCGTTAATCTGTCCGAGGGCGGCGCCATTCTCGTCGTACACGGTCTGTCCTGCCGGTCCCGTCTGCGCCGGAGCGAAGCTGCGGCGTCCCACGCTGACGGAGCCGCTGCCGAACGCATAGTTCACCTTAAGTCCGAAACCAAGAAGGCTGAACGACGCGTAGGCGTTCGTATTGCTGAGCCCGACGTCGCTGTCGAGCAGCGTATACGGACCGATGGAGAACAGCCCCACTTCGATCTCCGGCACCTGAAGTCTTCCGCGCAGCTGCCCATTTAAATTGAAGCCGTTATTTCTGTAATAAGTGAGGTTGGCGTTGCCGCCAGCCAGAATGACCGAGAAGTTCTTCAGAATGTTGGCTGCAATCTGCATTTGATACGATACGGAAGATTGGGTCACGTAGATGCCAGCCTGGAATTTGTCGAAGATCGACATCTTCAGCAGGGTCGGATTCCCGGACAGTTCAATCCGGGAAGGCCCGATCGCGAGCTCCACGTTGCTGAATTCGAGCAGGCCGGCGCCCGGAATAAGGCTTCCGACTTCAAAATCGCCCGTGAGCAAAATCAAGATCGGCGCGATGCCTGTATAGTTGCCGCTGATCGTGTCCGCCAGGCCCGAGACGCCGCCGCCGACTCTTGTCAGCTTCGCGATCGGCGTCATCGGCGTTACCGGAATTCCGTTCTCTAATCCGACGATGATCTTGATCGAGTCGGGAATGAACCGCCCGGACTCGCTGTTCTTCTTCAGGCTCAAGCTCGACGCGAAATTCGCCAGCTTGGCGTCTACGTCGAATGCGACAGCGTACTTGCCGTTGAACGTATCGATCGAGCCTGCCGCGCTGCCGTTAATTCCGAACCCGCCGAGCAGCTTCTTCGATATCTCCGTGCCCGGAGTGAAGGAACCGTCCGCCGTCACCCCTTGGAAGCTCAGATTCCCTTGATCGTCCATGCCGTACTGGAGCCGATCGATGTTCAGGTCGATCCCCACCGTGTCGCTGCCCGGCAGCGCCATGCCGAAATAAATTCTTCCGTCGAAGATGACGGCGCTGCCGAGCAGCGTGGCCCCCGTAATGCCGGCCTGCATGCCGCTCCCCACAACGGTCAGCTTGTTCTGGTTGCGGATGGAGACCTCCATATTCCGTTTGGCCGGATCCTCCAGCTCCCCGTCCTCATCCCTCGCATAATCGGAGATGTACTCGATGCCCTTATCCAGCCTGATCGAGCCGTCTGACGTTGACATGATGCTGAACGAGCCTGCGGTCATGTTGACTTTTTCCATCGTCAGCCTGACCGTGCCGTCAAGATCGTCGCGCACATTGAGCAAGCTCTGCGTGTTCGGCAGATAGACCGCCACGCCGCCATTAAGGATCGTCGTGCCGCTGAACACGTATTCGCCCCTCATGTTCGCGTTGGCCGGGAAGCTGCCCTTGATCGTCAGGACAGGCGTACGATCGCCCAACTGCTGCGTCAAGTCCCTCTCGCTCTCAGAGACGATGACGGAATGATTGAATTGGCTGTCCGAGACTACGGCCATGTAACCAAACTTGATGTGGCTCAAGTTCTCGGCGGCCGGTATCGTCACGGATCGCTGTACGCCGTTGCTGGACACGTAATACGTAACGTCCATCGTACGGGACAGCATATTGGAAGGAACCTGGACGACGAGAGAGGTCGCCGTTACGTCCGTTACGGCAGCCGTCACCGTCGGATTCGGCGACGTGCCGATGAACACTTGCCCTTGGCCGTTCATATTCGTTCCGAATACGTTGATGGTTCTGAACAGGCCCGCCAATCTGGAGTTCGGCGAGACGGAGGCGATATTCCTGAGCTTCGTTGCGCCCGGCGCGCCGCCTGCGGCCGGAGAATCCGTGTCGATCGCATCGTACAGCAATTCGACCAGATCGATGCTGTTCTTCGTAACGGCCGGACAGGTGTATACGCTCTTCGTCTGATCCTGCGAATCGGACCTCACGTACGTGCAGGCATATACGGCCTTGTTGTTCAGCCTGTCGCGGAAGCGGACGACCGGATTGTAGATTTTGCTTGCGTCGCTCGGCGGCGTGAAGCTGAACGTAATCGGTTCGTTCAAGTTCGCCCTGGCCGGATAGTTCGAGAATTGCGCTGCGCTTGCCGTCGTTACGGGCATCGAGACGTTCTCGAACCTGGCGACGACTTTTAACGTCGCGCCGGCCGTCAGTTGGGCGGTAGACGCGTAAGGCATAATGCCGACATTCATTCTGGAGTCGTAGGGGTTGGCCGGCTGCACCTGCTTGACGAAGGTGCTGGAAGTCCCCGACACCCGGTACACTTGCACATTGGCCGCGTATTTCGCCGGATCCTTGTTCACGATCTGCACGTCAATCGTATCGCCCGGATAATATTCCTCGAGTGCGACTGTCATTTCCGCGTTCGCATTCGTCGTAATCTCCGTCTCGATCGGGTTGGATACGATCTTCTGGACCAGCACGGTAACGTTCGCGTCGGTGAACGGCATCACGAACGAATAGGTGCCGTCGCCGTCAGGCGTTACCGGCAAAGCAACGTTCAGCAGGTCGGAGCGCACCTCGACCCCGGTAACCTTGTACATTCGACGATTATAGCTTCCCGGATCGACGGTGATAATAGCGCCGGAATAATCCGTCGCCGGGGCCCTTGCGGTCGCCTGCACGAACTGCGGACCGCCGGACAGTGTTGGCGTTAAGACGCCTGGAATCGTCGCTTGCACCGCGATATTATGCGCGGCCTTTCCGTCCGTCGAGGTCACGGACAGGAAGATCGGCTCGCTCGGCATCGAGAAGGTGTAACCGAATCGATAGTTCGTCGTGTCGAACAGCGTATTCGTCACGGGCGACGTTTTGGACGTATTTTTGCCCACAATCTGCACGCCCGCCGGAATCAGCCCGCTCGACGTCGTCTGCAGCTTTAACTGATCACCGGTTAGAAAATAATAATAATTGCCGTATTCGTAAGGACTGACGCCTCCCAGGGTCGGATACAAGTATTCGATCGTCGGATTCGTGAATCCGATCAGATTACGAATATCGATTCGCCGAGCGGTATCGGTATTCACCGTTACCGTAATCAGCCTGGCCGCCGCCGTCGCATTGCGATCGATCGTAATTTGTAAGCTCCACGGGTGATTTTGCGCGACGCCGGTCGATACGGTCTGCACGCTCATCGGCACCTCGTTGCCGAGACTGTCCCTGACGAAAATGCTCTTGACCATCGCGGCGGTGAGCGGCGCGGACGGGTTCGTCGTATCGATGGATTCGTTAACGAGCGTAATGCTGTAGTCGTTCTCTGCAGAGACGACGAGCCCCTGCTCGGGAATAAGCGTGCTGCCTGAATACGCGCGGAAATCGGTCGTATTGCCGATGTGGATTTTGACCGAATCGGCAATTTCCGTCGCCGGCCAGGCGACAATAATCGTGAGCGTATCGTTCGATGTGCTTGTCGTCGTCACCTGTGCCGTGAACGTGCCCGCCCCCAGGTTGACGATACTGATCGCATCGTACGCTCCCGCCGTCGCGTTGAATTGATAGCCCGCCGCGGCGGTGAGCACGTACCTGGTCCTATAGCTCTTCCCGATGGCGAACGTCCCGCCGGCCGGCTCGTACGTGACGCCGTTATCGGCAGACCAGGCAATGCTTGAAGAGACATGATTGAAACTATTGCTCCCGTCCGACTGGGCGGCTCCCGTCACCGGAGCCGCCGTACCGATCGAGAGGTCTGCGGGGACGATTATTGCCGCTCCCGTAGCCGGCCATGTGATCACGATCGTTAACGTATCGTTCGACGAGCTCGCCGTCGATACCGTCGCGGAGAATGCGCCTGCGCCGAGATTGGCGATTCGGCCCGAGAGATCTCTCGCTCCGTTCTTCTCGTAGACGCTCGCCGCCGAGTCGAACGCGTAACCTTCCATAGCCGTCAGTACGTATTTCGTCTTATAGACTTGAGCCGCGGCGTATGCGCCGTCCGCTTCCGCATAGGAAGCGCCCCCGTCGCTTGACCAGGTCACGACCCCCGCCGCATGCGCGAACGCATTCGTCCCGTTCGCCTGAGTCGCGCCCGTCGACGGCGCCATCGTTCCGATCGAGATATCCGCAGGCACGATCTCGGCTGCGCCCGTTGCCGGCCAAGTGATCTCGATCGTCAACGTATCGTTGAACACGCCCGACGTGGACACGTCTGCGCTGAGCACAACTCCGCCCGGATTCTCGACGGCAACGGCATTGTAGGCATTCATCGCCGAATTGAACGTATAGCCGCCGTCAGCGGTCAGCACGTATTTCGTCCTGTACACCGTATTCGGCGCGTAGACTCCGCTTGCCGCCGCATAAGAGAGGCCCCCGTCGCTTGACCAGGCAACGCTCGCGGTCGCATGCGGGAACGTATTGGCGCCGTCCGCCATACTTGCGCCGGTTACCGGCACGATCGTCTTGATCATGAGCTCGTTCGCAGCGATCGTCGCCGCCGCTGTCGACGGCCAAGTCACCGTAATCTTCAGCGTATCGTTGGACGTGCTTGTCGTCGACACTTGCGCAGAGACCGTGCCTGAGCCCAAGCTCGGGATCGGGATCGAATCGTAGGCTCCCGCCGTCGGATCGAATGCGTATCCCGCTTCTGCGATCAGCACATACTTCGTCTTGTACGCCTTGCCGGGCGCGAACGCACCGCTCGCGGAAGCGTAGGACGCGCCATTGTCAGCGGACCAAGTCACGCTTGCCGCCGTATGCGCAAAAGCGTTCGTGCCGTTTGCCATGTTCGCCCCCGTTACCGGAGCGACCGTGCCGATGGACATTCCCGATGCCTCCAGAATCGTGAACGGCGCCGCAGCGGTCTGCGGCCAAGTGACGACGATCGTTAACGTATCGCTCGAAGCGCCCGACACGACCGCGGTATACGTACCCGATCCGAGATTAGCGATGCGGCTGGTCAACGCCTTCGCTCCCCCCGCTTCGTATACACCCGCTGCGGAATCGAAGAAATAGCCGGCTTCCGCAGTAATTGCATATTTCGTCTTATAAGTCGTTGTGAAGGCATAGGTGCCGCTCGCCGGATTGTAGGTCATACCGTTGTCTGCGGACCAATCGATCTCAGCCGCGGCATGACCGAACGTATTGGCGCCGTTCGCCACCGCTGCCTCCGCGACCGGCGCCAGCGTGCCGATCGAGATATCGTTCGGCAGGAGGAGCCCTGTCTGGGGCCAAGTGACCTTAATATAGATCTCTTCGCCTCCAGAACCTTCAAATACCTGGAACGCACCCGATCCAAGATTCGCAATGCGGCTCGACAGATCTCTGGTCCCGCCTTTCAAGTAGGCCGAGCCCGAATCGAATGTATAGCCGCTCGCCGCCTTGAGCGCATACTCCGTTGTATAAGTCGCCCCGGAGACGAATGGATCTCCCTCATCCAAGTATGCAAAAGGAGTCTCTCGACTCCACTCCACATAGGTTGCCGTCGCATGATTAAACATGTTCGTTCCATTCGCCGCGACGCCGGATGGCACCGGAGCAGCCGTGCCGATCGAAATATCGGAGGCCCCGATGACGATCTGCCCCGATCCTGCGCCGGTCGACTCCCAACCTACGACGAGGGTCAAAGTGTCATTAGGCCGTGCCGTTGTCGATACGCTTGCTCCCGCCAAATAGCCCGTGCCCAGATGGGCAATGCGTCCCTTTAACGACTTTGCTCCATCCAGGTAGATTCGGTTCGTGGTGTCGAAGGCGTACCCCTCGTTGGCGGTAATGACGTATTTCGAGTAATAGTACGTATCGGCCGCGAACGTTCCGCTCGCCGCACCGAAAACCGTGCCGTTGTCGGACCAAGTAATCACGGCCGCGGCTTTGTTGAACGTATTCGTGCCGTCCGCGATTGCCGCGCCCGCTGCCGGAGCGATCGTGCCAATCGCGACATCCGAGGGCTCGATCGTCGCATCGGGCCACGTGATCACGATCGTCAGCGTATCGTTCAGCGAGAATCCCTGGCTTACGGTCGCGGTGAACGTCCCCGAGCCTAAGTTGGCGATTCTGCTCGTCAAGTCGCTGGCTCCGCCTTGCTGATATACGCCGGCTGCCGGATCGAACACATAACCCGAGTTGGCCGTCAGCACATATTGGGTCCGGTAAACGGTGCTCTGCGCGAACGTTCCGCTTGCGGCGGCATAGCTTGTCCCGTCCGATGACCAGGTCGCAACCGTCGTTCCTCCGCTGAACGAGACCGTTCCGTCGGAGATAGCCGCCCCGTTCACCGGCGCCGCCGTTCCGATCGTAATATCGGATGCGGCAACGACCTCCTCCGCCAACGCGGTTACCGGCATCATCGTACCCAGGAGGGCAATCGATAGAAGGACAGCCGCGAGCTTAGCAGCAAATCTTGTTCCCAAGTACGATCGCAATCGATTCATATGGTCCTCCTTAATCTCCCCATTGAAGATCGACGTTGCGGCAGACAGTCAGCATACGAAGAATCATGGCGACCGCCTGTTCGCGCGTCGCGTGGGCGCCCGGATTAAACTTGCCGTCGCCTCCGCCCTTCACCACTTCGACGCCAGCCAGCAGTTCGATCCATTGACGCGCCCAACTGCCGGTCGTATCCGTGAAAGAGACATTGCCGGCAGGCTCGTCGAAAACCATGAGCCGGGCCAGAATGGCCGAAATCTCGGCCCGGGAAATCGGCCTATTCGGCTTGAAAGCCCCGTCGCCCATGCCCTCAATGACGCCCGCAGCGGTCAAAGCGCGAATGGCCGGTTCCGCCCAGTGACCCTTCGTATCGGAAAATGTTGTGCTCACGCCGTTTGCCGCGCTTGCCGTATCGAGATGCAGCGCGTTCGCTGCCATTGCCGCGAACTCGGCGCGCGTAATCGAATCGCCGCCATGGAAGCTCCCGTCGGTTCTCCCTTGAACGATGCCCAACCGCTGGGCGGCCCGGATCGCTTCGAAGCTCCAGCTATTCGCCTTCACGTCGCCGAACGGCTTGTACGCGGCCGTTTGAAGCGCGGCCAACGAAGCTTCTCTTACCTTCGACGCGTCCGCGATCTTCTCGTTCAACAACGCCCCCCGAGAGACAGGCGGCGGGACATCGCCGCTCGCTCTCGTTACGGTAATCGTGTACGTCTTCGTCGTGCCGTCCTCGGCAGTAACCGTAACCGCGATCGGATTGTCCCCTATGCTCAGAACGATCTCCCCGGATGCCGCATCGCCCGGCACAGCCGTACCGCTCACCTTGACCGCTGCATAACGGTCGCTTGTTATCGACGTTAGGGTAATGCGGCTCACGTTGTACGCTACGTTTGCCGTATAGCTCGTCGTGTCGGATGCAAACGCCGGGTTCAAGCTGCCGCCGGACAGCGTCAACCCGCTTAGGCGCGCGTCGCTGCTCCTGCTGATACCGCCCCCGCCTCCGCCAACCGGCGCTGCTGCTTCTCTCGTCACCGTCACGGTATACTCGTCCCTCGTCGCGCCATCCTGCGCCGTCACCACGATCGGGATCGCATTCGCTCCCACGTTCAAGTTGATTGCACCGGACGGCGCTCCGCTTGCCACGCCCACGCCATTTACCGTCACCGTCGCGTTGCTCTCGCTCGTCGTCGGCGCAACCGTTATGCTGCTCACGCCGTTTGCCACGCTGGCCGCATATCCCGTCGTGCCCGATGCAAACGCCGGGCTCAGACTGCCGCTCGACAGCGCCAAGCCGCTCAAGCTTGCATCGCTGCTCGGATCTCTCGTTACCGTCAGTGTATACGTCTTCGTCGTGCCGTCGTACGCCGTTACGACGATCGGAATCGTGTTATCCCCCACGCCCAGGTTGATGGATCCGGATGACGTGCCGCTGGTCGCTGCCGTACCGCCAACTGTCACGGATGCATCCGCGTAGCTCAACGTCGGCCTTACCGTTAAGCTGTACACGCTGTTCTGTACGCTTGCCGCATAGCTTGTCTCGTTCGATGCGAAGGTCGGATTCAGGGTGCCGCCGGACAACGTCAAGCCGCTCAAGTCGGCATCGTCGGACGGATCGATTCTGCTAATGAAGTTGACTTGTGAAATGTACACGTTATTGTCGCCGTCAACCGCTACGCCGAATGGATAGCATAATGCAACCTCCGCTGCTGTTCCTTCGTTGACCGCACAATCTGCGGTACCCGTACCTGCGATTATCGTAAGGATACCCGTAGATTGATTCACTCTGTAAACACGATAATTATCTAGATCTGCGATAATCAGATTGCCGCTTCTATCGATAGCCAATCCCATTGGCGAGAACATAAGCGCCTCGGTTGCCAATCCCCCTGCGCCAGAATCGCCAAAATCGCCCGTTCCCGCTACCGTGCTGATGATCTCCGACCTATGATCGACTTTTCGAACGCGATGGCTATATGTGTCCCCGATATACAAATTGTCGTTGCCATCGATCGCCAACCCGTACGGAAGATTCAATTGAGCCGTGGTCGCAGGCATCCCGTCGCCGGAATAGCCAAAGGATCCATTGCCTGCTACCGTGTCGATTTCTCCTGTTGCCTTATCGATCCTCCGAACCCGGTGATTTCCGCCATCGATAAAGTACAGATTGTCACTGCTGTCAAACGCTAAATCGACAGGGTCCCACACCTCGGCCAACAATGCCGGTCCTCCATCGCCGGAGAAGCCAAACGCTCCAGTGCCTGCAATCGTCGAAATTTTACCTTCCGAGTCTACTTTCCGAATGCGACCGTTACTCGAATCCGCAATGTATAACGTATCTTTGCTGTCGAACGCAACCGCATAAGGTCGATTGATTTGGGCATCTACCGCATATCCGCCGTCTCCCGAAAATCCGGCAACTCCCGTTCCTGCTACCGTGCTGATCTTCCCCGACGACTTCTCCACCTTTCGAATTCTGCTCGCCTCAATGTCGGCAATGTACAGATTGCCGACACTGTCGACGGCTATATTCATTGCCGACATAATCTCGGCATCCGTTGCCGCGCCGCCGTCTCCGGAATCCCCGTAATTCCCCGTCCCTGCCACCGTAACGAGCAGGCCGCCGCCAGCCGCGTAAGCCTGTCCGCCGGACAGTGCCGGCAAGCCTGTCGTCACCAGCAAAGAAGCCAATATTAAGGCCGTAACACGTCTCATTCCACGCACGCCCGTCCCCCCTATTCAACTATGCCATCGCCAATTTTAAAGAATAAGCGACAAGAGCACATCTATAGAAAGTTATAGAAATGCAAATAAACCCGCCTATTGTCGAAGCGAGTCAACTGCCGCCGCATTAAAAAAAAGGCACAGCTCTCCGACGGGAGACTCCGTGCCTTGTCGCCTAGTTCAACAGGAGAAGCTCACGCGCCTTCTTGATCGCCTGCACTCGCGTACGGACGTCCAGCTTCTCATAGATATGGTTGGCGTGACTTTTTACCGTTCCCTCCGTAATATCCAGATCCTGCGCGATCTGCTTGTTGGACATCCCTTCGGCCATAAGACGGACGATCTCCATCTGGCGGTTCGTCAGCCGTTCGATCTGCGGCTTCCTGGCGCGGCGTGCCTCTGCCCGAACCGGTACCGCCGATTGATGCCGAGACAGCTGGAGAGCCTGAAGCAGGCTAACGGCATAGTCCGGCGGAACAGAGGCCGCGGACCTTAAACGGTCGTCTTGGCGCGCGCTCAAGTATGCGGTAAGGATCTCCGCCATGACTGGACCTTCGTCCACAAAGCTGCGAACGAACCTCTGCGGCCACGCCAAACGCAAAGCGGTCTCCAGCAAACCGATCGCCTTATTCTTTTGCCCGCCGCGATATTGCGTCACGCTTTGCAAAATGAGCATCTTGATTCGCTCCCGAAGACGATCCTCTTTCCAGAACAGCTGCTGCAGCCGTTCCGACAAAGACAGCGCTTCGTCCATCCGTCCGCAGGCAGCCAGCACTCTGGCCAGAGCCGCATATTCGGCCGCTTCGTTCAGCGGGATCTCATCCGTCGGGGTCATGCCGCATCGTTCCAGCCACTCCGCTGCCGCCGGCAGGGATCCCTGTCGTACGGCCAAGCAAGCCTGCTCCGCTTCAATTTTTCGCAGAAAGACCGCGTAATCCGGAGATTCGATCTGTACCTTCAACCGCTCCAGCAGCTCTGCCGCTTGTACCGGATGGCCCAGTGCCTGCTGAATTCGCGAAGCGCTAACGTTAATCTGCAGCATGCTCCTCGTGTTGGGCGGCGCATCCTGGGGGCGAAGGACCTGATCGATACAACGCTCGGCTTCCTCCAGCCGATTCCATTCATAGAGCAGCTTGCTGTAAGAAGCTTGAATTCGGCCGGCAAACGGATGCGTTCTTCTGTCCCCCCACCGGGTGATCCATTTCAACAGAAATACGGAGGCGCCATGATAGTCGTTAATAAACGTCAAATGGTCCTCGAATTCATCGTAGCCGTTATAACGATTGTCCCCGATCGTTTGCAAGAAGCTGCCTTCCGGCGCATACTGGTCGACCAGCTCGAAGTAGTCCGATACCTGGGTCAGATCTTTCTTGAAATAACTCGAAGTTGCGCACAGGTAGCAGATATTGCCCATGACGTTCTTCCATTCCGCGTCATCCATCGTCCCTTGCAGCGCGTCGTAGCGAAGCTTGGCCCGCTCTATTTTCTCCGAGGCTTTGTCCCATTGCCGGATTCCGATCAGAAGGAGCAGATAGAACATTTCAACCATGGGTCGCTTCGAGATGACGCTCTCCGGCAGTTGCAGAATCCATCTGCTTAGCGCGGCAAACTTCTTTTTCAAAAAGGCTTGAAGGTTGTTCTCGATGACCCGGACGACATCCTCGTACTGCTTCCCTTCCAAATAATGCTCGGCTGCTTCTTCTTCAAATCCGTGGCTTTCCAGCCAACGGGCGGCTTGGACATGCGTTCGCGCCCATTGTCCGGGATTGGTTCGAATAAACATTCGTCGCAAAAAATCGGACATTAAATGATGATAACGGTACCAGTTCCGTTGATCGTCCAGAGGGGTTATGAATAAATTCCACTGTTCCAATCGCTCCAGCTGCTCCTGGGCGTTCGCTTGGCCTGTGGCAGCTTCGCACAAGGAATGATTCATGCGGGTTAATATGGAGGTTTGGAGCATAAAAGCGCGGGTGGACTCCGGTAAATGAAGGTATACCTCTTCCAGCAAATAATCGGAGATATGAGTTTGATGGCCGCTGAATTGCCGGATGGATTCCGCAATATTATCGCTTCGCTTCAGGGAGAGTGCCGCGAGCTGCAGACCGCTGATCCAGCCTTCCGTCTGATGGTACAGCTCTGCGAACTGCTCTCTGGACAACGATAAACCCGCGGTCTTCCGGAAGAAAGCATGCCCTTCCTCCGGATGAAAACGTAAATCCTGAATCCTAATCTGCCGCATTTCTCCCTTGGCCATAAGCCTGGCAGTCGGGATAGGCAGATCGGTACGGCTGGCGATATATAAATGAATCTGAGGGGGTAAGCGGTCCACGAAATAACTCAACGACCTCTGGATTTCGGGAAGCTCAATGCAATGAAAGTCGTCCAACACGATCGCGAGCTCGCCTGGCAGCTGATTCAACTCGTTCAGCATAGCCGTGACCGCAGGCTCCGAAGATGCGAAAGACGCCGACGGTCCGTTCGCCAGCAGCGGCAAAACCGTCTGCGCGAAGCCGGGAGCTTGCTCCTGAATGGAAGAGGTCACATAGGTCCAGAACGCGATCCACTCGTCGTCCTGCTTATCCAGGGACACCCAGGCGACAGCAACTCCGCTCTGCCTGGCCCATTCGCTTAGCGCCGTCGTCTTCCCATAGCCGGCCGACGCGGAGATCAAGATCAGCTTCGCTTCGAGCCCCTCGTCCAGCTTGCGCATCAACCTCGGCCGCGGCACCGAATCATGGCGTTTGTGCGGGATGTACAGTTTCGTCTTCACAATCACCTGAAATCCCTCCAGGATCGATTCCAAAATGAACAAAGATGATGATCCTGCGGTAATCCAACGTCCTATAAATAGAATTCGGCAAAATTCTTTGAAATCCTCCGCTGTTCCGCTCCCGACAATTCTTGGCCCCACTATAGAGGGGTGTGCGGACTACCGTTTCCTCGCCCGGTTGCCCACCGGAATGCTCTGGGAGAACCGAAACACATTATGCGGATCGTACTTTCGTTTCACCTGCTTTAATCTGCCGAAGTTCGCCCCATAATACGCCTTGGGCCAGTTCTTGATCTGCAAATCGGGAAAGTTCACATAATCCCCCTTAACGAAGGGGCGCAACGCTCTGCGAAACCTTTTCACCCACCGAGTATTCCTCTGCTGCTCCCCGTTGTTCCTCCAGCGGGCCGACAGTTCGTAGATGGTCTCGGCCTTCCGATGAGGATAGGCCGTTGCCGTCGATGCTACTCGACTCACCGCGCTTCCCGCGCCGCCCAGGCTTTGACTCCACACGGTAGAATGTCTATTGGGCGCTTTGGCTAAAAAGTCGCGTATGATCCGTACTCCCTTGCGAGGCAAAGGTTTATACCCGTAAGCTCCGGTTATTTTAAACTTCGGTTCCAGATTCAGGTCCGATTCGGCGAAAAAACGGGTCGCTTCGATAAAAGGCACCGTCTTCACCCTCACCTGTATCGGAGTGCCTGCCCGCAAGAGCGGTCCAATCAATCGACGCAGCTCCCCCGCGCCGCCCAGCAATTGCCCGGTAGAGACAATCGTCCCCACCTGCTTGGCAGACACTTCAATGGTTGAAGTCAAGCGGTTGGTGACAGACGGAGCCCAGCGCTGCCAAGCCGGCAGCACCTTCTCAAGATCGCGCCATTTCCACGTGATGCTGTAGATTGAAACCGTTGAGATCGGTCTGACCCGAAAAGTATAGGCCGTTGCAATGCCAAAGTTTCCTCCCCCGCCGCCTCGCGATGCCCACAGCAGGTCGGAATGTTTTTTCCCGTTGGCTACGATCGTCTTTGCGCCATACCGCCCCGAAGCTACGACCATCTTCACTTGTTTCAGGTTATCGCACGTAAGTCCGTATTTGCGGGACAGAAGTCCGATCCCGCCTCCCAAGGTTAGCCCTGCTACACCCACGTCGGGCGCAGTCCCGGCCGGAAGCGCCAGACGCTTATTCCACAGCTTTCTGTACACGCGGGCAAGCGGATTTCCCGTCTGTACAACGGCCACCCTGTTTTTGCGATCGACCTTAACCTTGTTCATCTCGCTTACATCGATAATGATACCGCCGTTTACAGTCGAGAAGCCCTCATAGCTATGCCGCCCGCTGCGCATTCGCAGCCGCACGCCCCGCTCGCGAGCCCATTTGACGGCGTTGATCACATCCTGGGTCCTCCTGCAAAAGACAATGACCCTCGGGAACTTCGAAAAGCGCCTGTTATACTCCATTCTGGCCGCGTTGTATGACGGATTGTCCGGGAATACGATCCTCCCGGTTAATCGTGTGTCTGTCTTTTTCCGGCTTTGCGCCATCCGCTCTCCACCGTCCCCGTTCATGGAATAAGCCTTTCTCATCATCAGCTTATTTCTATGTAGGGACACTTGACCCAGCAACGGCGGATGCCTTGTTTGTATCGTAGAAATAGCTGCTTAACACAGGGCCAGCGAAATGTTCAAGACTGCTGATCGGTTTGTATTCCGAATCGAAGCGTCTGCTCCCGGTTCTCTTATTCCCAGTAGAACATCGCTTCGCTGCGAGATTTAATGTCTGGAAACGTTAAGTTGTTGTCCGTTTGTACGCGCGCATTGCGAAGGTATAAGCTGCGAGCGTAATTCCGAGGCACCAAGCCATCGCGATCCAAATATCGCTGCCCACAGGCTGACCTGACAGGAGCGCACGGATCGCTTCCACAATGGAGGTCACCGGTTGGTTATCGGCAAAAGCGCGAACGACCTTCGGCATCGAATCGGTCGGCACAAAGGCCGAGCTGATAAACGGCAGGAAGATAAGCGGATAGGAAAATGCGCTTGCACCTTCCACCGATTTCCCGGTCAATCCGGCAATCGCCGCGACCCACGTCAAAGCCAGAGTATACAGCAGGAGTATACCGACTACGGCTAACCATGGCAGGACCCCTGCCGACGAGCGAAAGCCCATAATGAGCGCTGCCAGAAGGATGACGACAAGAGAAATGGCGTTGGATACCAGCGAGGTCAGCACATGCCCCCACAGCACGGCGGAACGTGCAATCGGCATTGTGTGAAACCGCTCAATGATGCCCCTCTGCTTATCCAAAAACAGGCGGTAAGCCGTATAAGATATCCCGCTGGCAATCGCAATCAGCAGAATACCGGGCAACAAGTAGTTCACATAGTTATCCGTACCGGTTTGGATTGAGCCGCCAAACACATAGACAAACAGCAGCAGCATCGCAATCGGAATGACGCAGACCGTGATGATGGTGTCCATGCTGCGGAAAATATGACGCATGGAACGCCCAAGCATCACGCCCATGTCGCTAAAAAAACGACTCTTTGCCGTCTCCATTTACATGGCCTCCTTTCTGCCGATAATAGCGAGGAAAATTTCTTCCAATGAAGGTTGTTTTTCCACATACTCCACCTTCGCGGGCGGGAACAGCTTTTTCAGTTCCTGAAGCGTGCCGTTGGCAATAATCCTGCCTCCATGCAAAATGGCAATTCGATCGGCCAGTTGTTCAGCCTCCTCTAGATACTGAGTGGTCAGGAATACCGTTGTCCCACCGTTGGCAAGCTCTTTAACCATCTTCCAGGTCTCCATGCGCGCCTCGGGGTCAAGCCCGGTGGTCGGCTCGTCGAGGAAAATAAGCGGCGGTTTCCCGATCAGGCTCATGGCAATGTCGAGCCTGCGGCGCATGCCGCCCGAATAGGCGGCCGCCTTGCGGTCGGAGGCGTCGTCCAAGCCGAAGCGGTTCAGCAAATCATCCGCGACATGACGCGGGTTTGCAAGGTGTCGCAGCTTGGCGATCAGGATCAGATTCTCCCGCCCGGTCAATATCTCGTCCACGGCGGCAAATTGCCCGGTCAGGCTAATCGTATGCCGCACAAGGTCGGGTTTTGACGCGACGTCAAATCCGTTTACAACGGCGGTGCCTCCGTCCTGCTTGAGCAGCGTGGCAAGGATTCTGACAATCGTCGTCTTGCCCGCGCCGTTGGAGCCCAGCAGGGCGAAAATCTCGCCTCGCTTCACTTCAAAATCGACGCCCTTCAAGACATCTGTGTCCTTGAAAGACTTTTGCAGCCCTTTTACTTGAATCGCTTTTTCCATCCCGTCATCCCCCTTTCTGCTTTTTTTTATTCGTCACCTTTTTCACTGCCTTGTTCACTTCCTGATTCACGGATTCTTGATAGCTGTCCGCGTACGTTTTTGAATCTCTGATGAGTTCGTCGCAAAAAAACGCTACGTCGGTTCCCGTTACATCGAGCACGCCTTTCCCCAAAGCCGCGCCCTCTTCGAAAAGATCGACAATCCCCGACAACAAACCCGTACCGTCCGTTAATTCAACAGGACCGACTTTAAAGAAATATTTCTGAATCTCTTTATAAACAATCTGATAATCCTGCGGGAGCGCTTTGACACGCGCTGCGTGTGCCCGCCACTCTTTTTTGCCTTCGATGATATCCCGTATTTTCATTTCATCCCCTCCTATCTGCCTAATTTTTTGGCGATATTGTGGTTGAGCTGCTCGCGCCACCTGTCGCGAACGGACTTGGCTCCTTCTTCGCCGGCCAGCGCCGAACAAAAGCCTTTGATGTCGTCGCCCAGAACCTCTTGAACACTCTGACCGTCAGCCGCCGCTTCTTCGAGCAGACCAAGCACGCCGTCGAGAATGGGCATAAGATTGCGACCGGTGAAATCCGAGTAGGACCAAAGATTCGCATTGACTTTCTCCCATGCCGCTTGATAATCAGCCGGCAGCTTTTGGGCTCGAGATTCAAAAGCCCTCATTTCTTTAGTCATGTCGCTGCCGGTGATTTTTTCCCAAAAGTTCATGATTATTCCCCCTTTAACTCGTTAATTTTTGAGGATACGAACTCCCACTTTTCCCAGAACCTCCGCAGCTCCTCGCGCCCCGCGTCGTTGATCGCGAAAAATTTTCGCGGCGGTCCCATATCCGAAGGCTTCTTCGTCGTCTCTACCAGCTTGTTTTTTTCAAGCCGGATCAGGATGGTGTATACCGTTCCCTCCACAACATCCGTGAAGCCGAGAGCGTTCAGCCGCCGCGTAATTTCGTAGCCGTAGGTTTCTTCGCGGCTTATAATTTCAAGGACGCAGCCCTCAAGCACCCCTTTGAGCATTTCCGTTAGGTTCTCCAGCACAATCACTCCTCACTATTCCGTATGACAGGTATGCAGTATCACTTATTACCACTATAAAGTATCACGCAGTAGCCGATTTGTCAATGGCGCTTGCTCTGGCACGGACTTTTCCCATTTTCCCATTAAGATAAAAATACAAAAAAACGGCATCGCTGCCGTTTAAAGATTCAAAAGGACATTCCACTCTTACGCATAGTCGCCCGGCTGAGTCTTGCTCTTCATCGCTACCCCGAAGTCGGTATAAATCCGCTGGGTCAGGTCGATTCCTCTTGCTCCCGCAACGTGATGGGCCAGAATCTGGAACGGAATAATCAGTAGGAACGGAGCCATGAACTCGTCCAGCTCCACCTCCAGACCGATCGTACGGTCGTTCTCCGCTTTACCCAATGTGATGGTATAGTTGTAGTCGGTAATCCGGCTCTCATACGCGATCAGCAGTTCCATTCGTTCCTTGACCGGACTTTCCGTCTCCACGAAGAAGATGCGGTGCTCCGGATTGACCTCCAGATATGGCCCATGCATGAAGGCCTCCAGATCGATCCCCTGCGACGGCATTCGAACCGTCTCTGAGAATTTGGTTTCGAATTCCTTCACCGTTCCGACGGTAGGGCCGTAACCGACAGCGGAAAATCTCGGCGCGCTCGCCAGATTGTCCTTGTGCCGCTCGAAGAAGGCTTCTGTTTTGGCGATCGTTTGCGGGATGGCGGCCGCTGCAGCGCGGAATTGAGCGAGATGGGACTGCTCCTCCCGCTCCGTCAGCGTTTTTTTCGTAGCAGCTGTCTTCAGGCCGGTGAGCATCAGCGTCAATACGGTAGAGATAAACCCCTTGGTCACGTAGCCGACTCTTTCCTTGCCGCAGCCGATATCGAGCGTCAAGTCGGCCGCTTCGGAAATGGCCGTCGTCACGTCGCTCGTAAAGGCGACCGTTTTAAGGCCGGTCTGCTTGCGAATCCGATTCAGGGCGCCGATCGTCGAAGTGCTCTGGCCGCTTTGCGAAATGCCGATGACCAGATCGCAGTGCGGGCTGATTTTATCGTAGTGCGTAAAATTGAACGGCTCTTTGACGTCAATCCGCACGTCCGCCACTTTCTCGATATAATACTTGGCGCTCAGCGCGGCATTGATGCTTGAACCGGTCGCCAAAATCAACCATTCCGTCTTGTCCGTCGCCAGCTCCGCAAAGGCGGTCACATTGCCCGGATAGCTGCCGAGAATGCCTTCCGCGACCGCCTGCTCTTCTTGAATATAGGTCATCATTGTCGGTTTCATCGATTGTTCCTCCCTGACCGGCAGTCGCGCTGCCGGTCACCCTTGTCGCATTAGGGTCGGATCAAGCCCCGCCCTGCTCGTCGTATTCATACAGGTCGGAAAGCAAAGACAGCCATTTGCCTGCAAGACCGACCCATACTTCCTTGTAGGTGGCGTTGTTCATTTGCGGCCAGTAGGGGACATCTTCGTTCTCGAAGGTTTGCACGCCTACCGGGATTTCGCCTACGATTTCTCCGCTGAGCACGCTGTACTGCTGGGCGAAGTGATAGCCTTCGCCGTACATCAGCGACTGACCGAACGGATTTTTGCCGACGACCCACTGCAGCTGGCTCTCGGCAATCGAGATCAGCTCCCGATCCCCAAGCAGCATGCCTGCGAGGGACGCGGCCTTTCCTGTGGACAGGACAATCGCCGTGTTGCCCCTGAACGAGAACCAGACCGGGAACCGCTTCAAGTAATAGTCGTCGTTCAGACGGACGCCCTGCTTCAGTTGCTCCGTATACAACGCTTTGGCCTCCTCCCCGACCAACAAATGCTGGAGATCGAAGCTTTCGCGGTCCTCATTCTCGTCCGCACGGTAGATACCGCTTGAAAGCATCGGATACGGCGCCGTGAAGGCGGTCAGAAACTTGATGTATTCCCCGTAGCTTCGGACGGATTCCATCCAGCGATCACACTTGGCATGCCCGGGCTGCGTCTTCAGAATTTCGCTGAAAGCCTGCAAGTATATATGCTCTCTGGCCTGGTGGTTGAAATGCTGGACGACCTTCTTCTCCGGCGTTCGGTAGAAGAAGCCGGCCACGGTCCTGCCGTCGTCGGTTCGAATGCCGGCAAGCTCTTGCGAATCGATCACATAGTCCAGATATTCGACTGCCTTGCCTGCATAGGAAGCCTCGCCCGTCAGCCGATATTGGAGCGACGCCGACCAGGAAGCCGTCGCCATGAACAAGCTTTCCGAGCTCATGTAGGTGTGCTCCCAGAAGATCGGCTTCGGCGCAAAACCTCTGAGCTCGAACTCCTCAACCGCATAGTGGAAATCCTGCACCGCGCAGGCCGCTAGTTTAGCCTTGAGTAAATCCTCCTCCTCCATGAACAGGGCGATCTGCGCTTCGATGCCGGAGAGGATAAAGTTTTCATACGGATTATTGTGCACTCGGGCTGTCATATCATCCATATTGCCCATGATGCCGTCCGACCAGATGCGGATGCCCGCGCTTGTAGCCCGGTAGCCGTCGCCGAATCGGGTCTTCAGAATGAAGTCCACCCCCCATTCTCCCTCTTCGACAAGACGAAGGTACAGCGGATAGTTGCTCTCCTTCACCTGATGGGCCATCTCGTAGAGGGCGCTTGCCACCTCCGCCGTCTGCACCAGCTGCTGGGAGACATCGCCCGCATCGTGCCAGCCGCCGTTGAAAATAATCGTCCCGCCGTTATGCCGGGCGAGAATATCCTCATGGCAGCTGCCGTGAATGCCGTGCACCGGACAGCCGCAGCGCTCGCAATAGATAAAGTTGATCGATTTCCAGATCGAATCTTCCCACCGGTCCGCCGCGCCGCCAATCTCGAAAGGTTTCGTCAGCAGCTCGCCCACCCGGACGATATACGTCCCTTCCTCCTTAAACGCGGAAAAATCCACGACGGAGAAGCTGCCGATCGAGGTGCTTACAGGATGAACGGGACCGGTGAACTTCTCCTCTCCCGTCTCAAGCTCGATAACGGAGAAAGACGACGTCTGCCGCTCCGCCAAAATCATCGTTTTAGGCTGCTCCGCGCTGTAGCCGTTATGGGAGAAAATAATATCCTTGCTTCTGGGCTGCCATCCCTTCGAAATGTTCGGATACGCCACTTTTTCCAGGAAGACGTTGCGAATGCGATATTCCATCGTGTCGCCGGTCGCACGGTCTTTGCCGTACATGTCATAGCCAAATTCCAGCTCGGTAATCCCGTCCCGCGGCAGATCCGGAATTTCCATCGAGCAGACGTTCCACTGACGGTTTTTCAGATTGATGACATTGGAGCCTTCGCGGTGATAAATATCGGGAATTTTGATCGTGCCGTCGTTTTTAATGCCGACTTTAATATGCGGATTCGACATGCCGCTGCAATCCGGGTAAATTTCGAAGGAGATCCGGTTGAACCTCTCCCAGTTCTCATGATCGAACGTCCGATAGACGCCCACATGCCCGTAAGTGCTGTAATCTCCGTCACTGGGCGAGCCTTCCGGCCATGCCTCCATAACAAACGGAGAAGTCAGCTGCAGCTGACCGTCTTCAAGCACGCTGGACGCCCCGAGTCCGCGGTGCATCCACCGATCGCCGCCCGCAGCCGGATCGAGAATGACGACTCTGTCCAAAACTTCCTTCTTCAAGCTGTCCGCTTCCAACGACGCGCTCTCGTCCACCTTCAGCGGTCTGTGAATCCAATTCGAGCGTTCAAGCTCGCGCGCTATTTTCGATGCCATGATTCCGTTATCCCCCTCCCTTTTAAACCTCCGGCTTGGACATCGCTCGTATCGCCAGCCAGGCGGCGCCCTTCAAGCCGATAAAGTCCTCGTCGATCGCCGTCTTCTTCACACCGTTAATCACGAAACGCATCGTCTTCGTCTGCAGCCGGGGCTGCAGCTTATCCATAAACCAGCTCCCGCTAACCACGCCGCCGCCAAGCACGACAGTGTCCGGATCGGAGAAGCGGACCATATTCATAATCGTTTCCGCTACGGCCTGCAGCGCGGTATCCACAACCTCGATGCAGAGCGGATCGCCGCGATCGTAGCCTGCAAAAATCTCTTCCACGCCCACGCGGCCTTCATTCGGGATGACAAGGGACGAATCGGGATAGGACGGCTTCAGCGCAACGATCCGATTGTGCATCCCGAGCCCGGAGGCCAGCGGCTCCACGCAGCCCTTTCTTCCGCATACGCATTGAACGTCGCTGTTGTAATCTACGACATGATGCCCAACCTCGCCCGCATTGAAATGCCCGCCGATAATCGGCTCGCCGTTGACGACGCAGCGGGCGGCAATCCCCGTGCCGATATTCATATAAATAAAATTGTCCGAATAAGTGCCGCAGCCCCATTGCTGCTCCGCGAGCGTTGCGCAGTAGACATCGTTGCCAATCGTACACGGCAGCGCGAACCGCTCGCCGATCTTCCGGGCGAGCTCGATCGGCCGGCTTCGGGAAGGATCGATCTCGAGCCAGACGCCCTCGCTCGTATTGACCCGTCCGACTACGCCGATCCCGATCGCCGCCGCCTCGCGCCGCAGTCCCACATCCCGGATATAATCTCCGAGGCATGCCGCCAACGTCTCGAATGCTTGCTCTTGCGATACGACCGTCGATTCATAAACCTTGCTTCCGAGCACCTCGCCGTCCGGCGAAACCTCCCCGATCAAGATTTTGGTCCCTCCCAAATCAACGGCCAGTACAGACTTCTCCATCGTGGTTCCTCCTGATAGCACTTGCTTATGTGGCGCAGGGACTGAAGACCGATCAGGGCGCGAAGACCTGTCTTTAATGGTCATCCTGAATAAACTCGACGAGCTCGCCGCCCGGCGCGCGAACGTAGGAGAAGCTCAAGCCGACGATTTCGCCCGAGCGGGTCGGAATATTGCTGTGGCGCGGAACGCCAAGAGGCGTCGCTCCCGCCGTTACGGCCCGGCGCACCGATTCCTCGATATCCGTCGTACGAACCGCCAGATGCTCCCACATCCCATCGACGAATTCTCTCTTTGTCTCGTAGATTTCCAGGAAATCTCCATCGCCCAGATCCACCAGCACCGCATGATCCTCGGCTCCATCCTTGCCCCATTCCACGACAAAGCGCGCGCCGAGACCTTCCCTATAAAACTTGACCGTACTTTCGATATCCTGCGTCTTTAAGCAAACATGATGAATGCCCTGCTTTTTAGTTGTCGTATACATGGTCTCAGCTCCAATCAAAAATAACGCAGGGCTTCGTCAAAACGCCGTCGGCAATTCCCGCGTAGACTTCTCCGCATGCGCTTGGCGCATAGCTATCATAGATGTTGTCGACCCGGATCAGCCCGTCGCGAATCCATTCCATCGCTTTCCTGATGCTCCCGTGATTGCTGTTGGGATGGAACTCCGAAGAATGCCGCGGAAGCGACCACTCCCACCCGGAATTAACCTGTACGTAGCCGTAGAAAATGCTGCGCAGCAAATCGTGCGCGAACTTGTCCGTCGAACGGTACCAAGGCACGCCGACCAGGTACAGCTCCCCGCCCTTGCGCAGGTTGGCCAGCAAGGCATACACCGCCTCTTCCCTGCCGGAGCAGTCCATTGCCAACCCAGCCGTTCCTTTCAGTCCCGGCACCTCATCCGGCGAGGCATACACATGGCGCAATCCGCAAGAGCGGGCTGTCGCCCTGCGGCCCTCGTTCGGATCGAAGGCATAGACCTCATAGCCGCAATGCTGCATCACCTGCGCGCACATGAGGCCCACAATGCCGAGTCCCGTTACCATAACCGATTCCGTCGGGCGAATCCGGGAATGAATCATGGAGGTCATCGAGACGGCCGGGAAACGGCCAAGCACGGCATGCTCCGGCTTCATTCCCTCCGGTACGGGAATATAATCGTTGAATTTGACCCGGCTGTAGGTCTGATGCGGGGACAGAGCAAGCACGCGTTCGCCTGCTTTCACGTTCGTAACTCCTTCGCCTGCCTCAAGCACCTCGAGAATAGCGGCATAGCCGGTCTCTACCGGGTACTTCATTCCCCCGGAGTAGTCCTTGTATGCGCCCATCTCCGAGCCATTCGAGACGAGCGATACGAGCGTTCGCCCGATAATTTCATCCGCTGCAAGCGGCGACGGATCCCAGTCGCACTGCACAAGCGACGCTTGCTGCTTGCCCGTGAACTTGATCGCCTGATTGGTCTGTATCACAGCAACATCTCCTACTGGTTTAGTAACAAAGCCGACGCACGGGCCGACTAAAGCCGCCCCAACTGCTCCAGCATCCCGGCATAACACCGTTCCGCGCCGTCAAACTGCGGATATTCGGTTTCCGATTCATGCTCCACGATCAGCCATTCGGTTCCCGAGCGGCTGCACGCCTCAAGAATCGCCGGCCAGTCGTTGTCATCCGTAGCGCTGCCGATGAACGTTTCGTGGCCAACATGGCCGGAGAACGGCTTGCAATGCACAAGCGGCACTCTCCCCGGGTGATCTGCGATCGCCTGGGCCGGATCGGCTCCCGCTTCGATGCAATTGCCCGAATCCAGCTCCAACAGGACGCCGGAATGGGTATGCTCGCTAAGCAGCGACCACGGCGTCGACTCTCCGAAATGCGTATTGAATTCATGCGCATGGGTATGGTAGCCAATGCGGAGATTCCGCTCTTCCGCCAGTCTCGCAAGCTCATTGATGCGGTCTGCGTATCGCACCCACACCTCCGCGCCATCCTCACTTTGCTTATGTCCGATTTGCCAAGGCCCGCCCAAGGCCGGGATAATGATATGGGTCGTTCCGGCGCGGGTATGGTAGTCCAGGGTGGCCTCTATCGTATCCGGCTGGAGCAATTTCCATTCCGTATGCCAGCCGCAGTTGACGAGTCCGATTGCCTCCAGATAAGCTTTAATCTTCTCCGGCTCATGAATGAACGGGCCGTAGAATTCCACCCCTTCATAGCCGATCACCTTGACTCTGCGCAGCGTCGACTCCAGGTCGCGCTGAAACTCCTTATATACCGAGTACAAGCCTAATGCCACTGACATCGAACCCACCGACACATCGCCTCCCTCGTTATGCTCTAGCTCTGCCGAGCAGCCCAGTCCGCACCATTTTTCATCAGCTGAATCATTTGAGGATGACCCAGCGCCTCTGGATTATGTCCGGGGGTCAGCGCCACGACTTTGCCGTTCCCAACCTGATGCGCCCATCCCCCGACTGCCGTCAAATGCTGGGAAGTGCTGAACAGAATCACATCGGTTTTCGTCGTATCGACTTGGCAGTAATAATGCTCGTCGATCGCTACGAACGGCTCGATGCCTTCGATCATCGGATGCTTAAAGCTGGTCGCCGGGTTGTTCGTCACCGCCACATGATGGGGAGAATGCTCGACGAAACGGCCGGAATTCAGCTCCACATAGAACGGGCTGTCCGGCTCGATGAGGACAAGCCCCGCGTGAATGAACATCATGCCCATGCCGTCCCTTACCTTACGAACAATCTGGCGCTGCTCGTCCGGGGTCATATTGGTCTCCCCTTCCGGGCGCCCGTTGGTAAAGAACAAGGCCAAATCCACCGATGCCTCGGTCTCGATCAAATCTCTCGCCCGGTCCGTGAGAATAACCTCCCACCGCTCCGCATCGAACACCTTTTCCATGACCGGATCAATGACTTCCTTCGGATGGTTAATATCATCGCGAATTATATACACCCTGCTCTTCATTGTATCTGCGCTCCTCGCCATTGCGATGTTTTAGGCTTCCATACCGGCATGCGGGCTCTTGAACACCGCCCTTTCCCTTGCGGGAAAGGACGGGTCTGCGAATCTATTGCTTTTTGGATGCAAGCCAGGCGTTGACCTGTTTCTCCACTTCCGCTCTGATCTTGTCCAGACCCGCGGCCTTGGCTTTATCCAGATAGGTCTGGTAGGCCTTATCCACATCTTTGAGCAGACCTGCCTCCAGCGGGTATCCATATTGGCTGTTTACATCGTTAAGCGCCGTATACTCCGTCTCGAAGCTGCTCTTGTCCATGACAAAGCCTTCGAAAATGTCGGGCACCACCTTGCTGTTGATCTTCTCCATCATGGTGTCGTAATTCACCCAGGCATCGCTCTTGCGCTTCTTGAAGTTGGCGTTGGCAAACATGCCGCTCGGGAAGTAGTTGAAGGATGCGCCGTCCGCGATGTTCGACGTATCGATCGTTCCATCCTCGGTCAGGTTGTAGTTAACGCCCTCCATGCCATAAGTAATGAAATCCCAGAGATCTTCATGCTGCTGGATATAATCCAGAACCATCAGCGCCCGTTCGGGATGCTCGGCATTCGTAGAGATGGCCGTCATGCTGCCGGTTGTGGAGCCTTGAAGAACGGAATCCGGATTTCCTTCGAAATACATGAAGTAGTTCAGTTCCCAGCCCTCGTCGCCGTGTTCCTTCGCCACCTGTGTCGCATGGTTGTTATAGCCGGGCAGCTGCTCGTTAAAGGATGCCGCCGCTACTCCGTTGAGCACCTGCGATACGCCCCAGTTCGTGCTGGTAAGCACGCTGGAGGACCAGAAGCCCCGGTCTGCCCAATCCTTCATTTTATACATAAATTCTTTGAATTCGGGCGTCTCGACAACGCTCAGCACTTGACCGTTTGTCGGATCGTAAACAAAGTTGAACAGTCTGTCATGGATTTCGTCGATGCCGATATAATGCGTGGTGTAAATCCAGGAAGTGCCGTACACCTGACTCTGATAATCGTCGCTCGGGATGATTCCCGGCTCGTTGTCCTTGATCCCCTGCAGATAGGTCTCGATATCGTCCATGGACTTGATTTCAGGCAGATTGTGCTTCTTCCTCAAATCCTCCCTGTATACGAAGGCGGGGGCCGTTACTCCCGTGTCCATACCGGGGACGCCGTAAATCTTTCCGTTGACGGAAGCCGCATCCCAGGTCGTCTTCGGGATATTCTCCCAAAGGTATGGCGCATACTGCGGCAGCAGATCGTCAAGCGGGATGAACGCGTTCTTGGCCGCATAGCTTTGATAATCCAACCAGCCTGGAGCCGCCTGCATCAGGTCGTATTTTTCTCCCGAAGCGATGGCCAGGGCATAGTTGTTTTTGTAGTCGTTGCCTGCCGCATAAGTGAAATCGATCGTCGTATTCAGTTCCTTTTTCAATCTGTCATTGAGCTTATCCCAGTACTCCTTGGCCAGGTCCGTATTATTGGGCGCATCTGAAATCGCATACATTTTCAGCTTCACATACTCCAGATCCCCCGCGTACCCCGAGCTCTCCGCACCTTCTGCCGGCGCCTTGCCGTTGCTGCTGCTGCTGCCGCTGTTGCTGTTGCCGTTGCTGCTGCATGCGATACTGCCAAGAACCATTGCCGATACCATTAACCCTGCCGTCAATTTCTTAAGGCTGTTTCCCATCTTTCCGTTTCCTCCTCTTGTGGACATGAACTGTTCCCGCTTTTTGACCTTTGCCCCAATTTTCAAAAAGTAGGTTTATATAGTAATTTGCATTACTACCGCTTGTGAATTATCCTTTGACCGCCCCGATGGAAATCCCCTGAACAAAGTACTTCTGAAGGAAAGGATAGAGGAAAATAATCGGCCCTGTCGCCACGATCGCGTTCGCCAGCTTCTGAGTCTCCGTCGGCAGAATTTTGCTGGTAAAGTTCTCCGCTCCCACCGATGCGATCTTGGAGGCGGCATTCAGGATGTTGTATAACCGGTATTGCAGAGGCCACATATCGGCTTTGGTAATATAAAGGGAAGCCAGATACCAGTCATTCCAGTAGGCCAACGCCAGAAACAAGGCAATCGTGGCCAGAATCGGCTTGGACATCGGCACGACGATCTGCAGCAGCGTTCGAAACTCCCCCGCCCCTTCCAGCCTTGCGGATTCCACAAGCGCGTCCGGAATCGTCTTCATGAAATTACGAATAAGCAAAATATAGAACGAGCTGCAGATGGACGGTATGATCAGCGCCCAGATGCTGTTCTTTAATCCCAGCTTGGTCACTACGATATACCAGGGCACCAAGCCGCCGGAAAAAAGAGTCGTAAAATAAATCGTGAAGGAAATGATATTGCGATATTTTAATTCGCTTCTGGAAATCGCATAGCCGCACAAGGTCATCACCGCCAGACCGATGCCGGTTCCCGCTCCGGTTACAAAGATGCTGACGCCGTAGGCTTTGGCAATCTGCGCCGGAAACAGGAAGATGCTGCGATAGCCGTCCAGCGAGAATCCCCTGGGCAGAATGGAATAACCGCTTCGCAGGATCTGCGAGCTGTCCGAAAGCGAACCGGAAATCACCAGAATAAAGGGCAGCACGCAGATCAGAGACGCAAGGGAAAGAACGACATAGAATAATAGCTTTAATCCTTTTTCACTGGCAGACATTTCATGTTTATCCATCTTCCTCGACTCTCCTTATTTAGAACAAGGCGTTTTCCGAATTCGTCTTGCGTATGATCTGGTTCACGGTGACCACGAGGATAAAGCCGAATACAGACTGGTAAACGCCTGCCGCCGTAGAGGTTCCCAGATTGAAATTGACGGTCATCGCACGGTAGATATAAGTATCCAGAACATCCGTCACGCTGAATAACTGCCCGTTTCTCTGAATCAGGTTATAGAACAGTTCAAACTGCCCTCTCATGATGCCGCCAAGGCTGAACAGCACCAGCATAATAAAGGTCGGCTTCAGCATCGGCAGCGTGATATATCTGATCTCCTTGAACAGGTTGCAGCCGTCGATTTTGGCCGCCTCGTAAATCTCCCGGTCAAAGCCCGTGATAGCGGCCAGATAGACGACCATCCCGAAGCCGGTCCCTTTCCACAGGAAGAAGAACGTGATGATAAACGGCCAGATCCATGGAATCATATACACGCTGACTTCGGTTCCGCCGAAAGTCTTCAGCACCGAATTAAGTACGCCGTAATTGCTGTTGAAAATGTTGTAGGCGATCGTCCCCACGATTACGTAGGATACGAAGTGCGGCAGCAGCATGACGGATTGCGTTAATCTCTTGAAGAACCGTCCGACAATCGTCGTAATCATGATGGCAAACATGCACTGCATGATATTTCCCAGGAAAATAAACACGAGATTGTAGAGGATCGTATTCTTGGTCAAGTAGATAATCGGCGCGTCCCATCCACCGGAAACGAAATACTGAAAGTTCTTCAATCCCACGAACGGACTGTGAAGAATCCCCTTGCCAAAGTCGTAATCGACAAAGGCATAATACACGCCCATCATGGGGACATAGCTGAAAATCAGGAAAAAGCACAGCGCCGGAAGCGTCATTGCATATAAAACCCTGTGCCTGTACAGCTCGTTGAATACACCACGCATCGCAACTTCTCCCTTTACGATCGGCATCGATACCCATGCCTGGTTTTAAAGACATTTCTCCCTGCAAACTTACTTCAACGACAACTTGGAAGCGGTACCAAAGCGAAGTAAAAAATAAAAGCAGCCTCCATTTGTTCCCTCTTGGCACCTTTTCTCTCTGACCCGAACCGAAACTGCCCTATTTCTTGTTTTGCCGAAAGCTTTTTAACGATAATTTCCCTTATGAGTCTTTGGTACCGGTACCAAAATGAGTTAAAAAAATTAGCGTGGCCTCCATTTGTCATTTTTTGGGACTCATTCTTCCTAAGTGAACTATAAATTAAACCGTTCTTTCTTGTCAACAACAATTTTGAAGTAGAATCTTCTTTATCGGTTGACTTGGTACCGGTGTCAATTCGGCATCCACTTCCTAAATTGAACTATAAATTACGCCGTTCATTTTTGTCAATCCGATTTTTGTCCGAATTTTTGGGTTTTCTGCTCCGGTCCCTCATTTTGATATCGGTGTCAAAAACATTTTGTTCTCCGTTGACTTTTAATTTCCCCCATACTACAATTAAGAAAAATATCGGATTGCTTATTTTTTCCTGTTTTTAAGCATAATGTACAGTTAATACGACGCCTTGGTACCGGTTGCAGCAAAGTGAGTTGGTGTTCCTATATATAGAACTTAGCAGAAAGGGATTTTTTTCATGCCAGAGGATCGGAAGAACCTTACCATCTATAAAATCGCCGAGTTAAGCGGGGTGTCCGTCTCCACCATCTCCCGCGTAATCAACAACAGTCCCTATGTTTCCGCGAAAACAAAGGCGCACGTGACCGACATCATTAACAAATACCAGTTCTCTCCGAGCTCCGTGGCACGCGCCATGAACAGCAATCACACCCAGACGCTGGGCGTGATCGTGTCGGACATTACCAACCCTTACTTTAGCGAGCTGTATTTGGAGATCCAGCGCTATGCGGTGGATTTCGGGTATTCCATCATTTTATGCAACACCTTTTATGGCGGATCCAACCATGGCGTCTCCGATGCCATTCCGGAAAAAACCTATTTCCAGACGATGCTGGATAAAAAGGTGGACGGCGTATTGATTCTCGGCGGCGAAATCGACCGGGATCACATTTCCGATGCTTATAAAGAAGCCCTGAATCGGATGGGCCGACAGATTCCGGTAGTCATTCTGGGACAGTCCGTTCCGGACTGCAGCTGCACCTTCCTGAACCGGAATATAAGCGGCGGCATCTCCGCCCTGATCCATCATCTGCTGGCGCTGGGCCGCCGCAGGATCGGCTTTGTCGGAGGCGAGGAAGGGATTCGTACAACGACGGCCCGACTGGCCGCCTTTACGCAGACGCTGAAGAATCTGGCGATTCCTTTTGACCCCTCGCTGGTCTCTCTAAGCAATTATTACGCGCCGGACGGCTATCGGGCGATGGCCAAGCTGCTGGAGCAGCCGGAGACGACCCCCACCGCCATTATCTGCATCAACGATGCGGTCGCCCAGGGCGCCATCCGGGCCATCGCGGATAAAGGACTGCGCGTACCGGAGGATATCTCCGTGGTCAGCTGCGACCAGTTTCCTTCGGGCGAATATACCTGCCCCCGCCTGACGACGCTGGACCAGCAGAACAGCTACCTGGGACGCATGTCCATCATGACCTTGATCAGCGCGATCAACAAGGATTCCGAAGGCCTCAACATTTCCCATGAGCCCCACTTAATCATCCGGGAATCCTGCGGTTCGCGTCTGGGTTTTCAATTCGAACAATAGGGGACTTTCCTAATGGAACGCAGAATCCGGGTCACCATATTCAACGAGCACAATCAGGACCGCAGCGAGCCGGTAAAATCCGTCTATCCCGACGGTATTCATGCCGCTATCGCCCAGGCTTTTCATGGCTGCGACGACTTTGAAGTGACGATTGCCACTCAGGATATGCCGTCCCACGGGCTTCCCGAAGAAGTCCTCACGGCTACCGACGTTCTGATCTGGTGGAGCCACATCGATAACGCCGCCTTTGACGACGCGGTCGCCAACCGGATCTGTTATCACGTCGTCCATCGCGGAATGGGTTTTATCGCGCTGCATTCCTCCATCTTCTCCAAGCCCTGGCAGCGAATGCTCGGGATCTATTACGATGCCGGTCCTTGGGGACGCTTTCGCACCATGCCCAAGGGGGAGAAGGAGAAAGTCTGGGTCATTAACCCCGGCCATCCCATCGCCTACGGCTTGGACGAATGCATCGAAATTCCCGCAGACGAAATGTACGGCGAGCCGCAGCTGATTCCCGAACCGGATCAAACTCTCTTCATTTCCTGGTGGGAGGGCGGCGACGTTTGCCGCAGCGGCAACCTTTTCTACCGCGGGAGAGGAAAGCTGTTCCAGTTCACCCCCGGACATGAAACGTTTCCGATTCTGTATCAGAAGGAAATCCACCAGGTGCTGCGCAATGCCGCCAGATGGATGGCGCCGAGTCCGGCTATGATCCTTCCGACAACAGGAGCCGGACACCTCCATGGCGATGCGCGCGAAAATCTGGATCACAGACAATAAGGAAGGCAGGGTGTTCAAATTATGTATTCCAAGTTAAAACAAAAGGGGATCCATCACGTTTGTCTGCGCGTGCCCAATCTGCATGTCGCCGCCGACTTTTACAGAAATGCCTTTGATGCCGAGCTGGTTGCGGAATGGGGGGCGGAAGGGAAAGAGGACCACGCCTTTATTCTGGATCTGGGTACCGGCGATTTCCTGGAGATCTTCGGCAGCCCCGAACCCTTCGCCCTTGGCAAATGGCAGCATGTCGCCATCTGGACCGACGATATGGAAGCCGCTTACGAAAGAGCGCTTGCCCACGGCGCCACTGTCGCCACCCAGCCCGCCATCTCCCATATTCCGACCCGTTCCGGCCAGGTCGTTCACATGAAATTCGGCTTCCTTAATGCACCCGGCGGAGAAGTCGTGGAGCTGATTCAAGATGTGGATGCGGATGCCCGTTGAGGAACTAACTTAGGACCGCTAAAAGCGGGCAGCTGCCCGCTTGGGCCTGCGTAACGGCCTGGCAGACCGCTAAAAGCGGGCAGATGCCCGAATGGGCCTGTGTAACGGTCTGTCAGACCGCTAAATGCAGGCAGCTGCCCGATTGGGCCTGCGTAACGGTCCGACAGACCGCTAGAAGCAGGCAACTGACCGAATGGGCCTGCGTAACGGCCTGGCAGAACGCTAAAAGCGGGCAACTGCCCGAATGTGCCTGTTTAACGGTCTGGCAGAACGCTAAATGCAGGCAACTGCTCGAATGGGCCTGCGTAACGGCCTGGCAGAACGCTAAAAGCAGGCAGCTGCCCGAATGGGCCTGCGTAACGGTCTGTCAGGCCGAGTAGGGGATTCGCGATTCCTGCGAGTCCATATATGCGAATTGGTCGGTCATAAAAAGATGCAGGGGCTTTCCATTATCCGGAAGGCCCCTGCGCTGTATTTCCTTCTTCAATTCCCACTCCGAGCTTGCTCGAAAATTCGTTTTACTTTCGGCGCCACGTAGCCGCTGCCTCCGCGACCCTGTACGTTCTCGATCATCATGGAGATTAGCAGCTGCGGGTCGCCCGCATCAAAACCGACGAACCAGCCGTTTTCCTGTCCTTTTGTCCCCTTGCTCGCTTTCAGCTCCGCCGTGCCCGTCTTGCCGGCGATCGAAGCGCCGGCAATATTGGCGCCATGCCCGCTGCCTCCCGGACTGGCCACCGCCTTCACAAGATCGGCCTTGATTAGCTCCGCCGTATCCGCCGACATCGCTTGCTCCTTCCACAGCTTTCCCGCAGAAGCCGCATCGGCCTCCGACAATTGCGGATACACGATATTTCCATCGTTGACTAGCGCGGAGTAAGCGAAGGCGACATGCAGCGTCGTCATCTCCACCTGCCCTTGCCCGTAGCCGGAGTCGGCAAGCTGAATATCGCCGGACGGCCCGCCTCCGCCGGTGGCAAGCTGCGAAGCGCTGAACGGATAAGAGAGCGGCAGCGGCTCTCCTATCCCGAATCGCGCCGCGCCCTCGACGAATGGCTTTTTGCCGATGGCCAGCGCCGTCTGAGCAAAATAGATATTGTCGGAATAGGTCAACGCCCGCTGGAGATCGACCGGATTCGTTTCGTGCACCCGCTTCACGTAATACTTGCCCCAGGAGCTGTCCTTCTTCCAGGTCAATCCGGCAATCTCCTTCGCCTCGTTCGGATCAAGCGCGCCGCTGTCGAGCCCGATCGCCGCCGTTATGACCTTGAAGGCCGAGCCTGGCGCATACGTCCGGGAGAACCGGTTCAGGAACGGATGACGCGGATCTTCATTCCATTGCCGGTATTGCTCCTTGGACACGCCCTGTACGAAAGCGTTCGGATCGTACGACGGGCTGCTGAGCAGCGCCAGCACCTCGCCGGTCGCGGGCTGAATTGCCGCAACGGAAGCTTCGTCGGCCTTTATTTCCTCGTAGATTGCTTGCTGCACCGCCGTATCGATCGTCAGCTTGTACGTCGCGCCGTTCGTGGCATCCTGTCCCGCGACCACCGATTTTCGCACGCCTGCCTTATCGATAATAACAGCCGACTGGCCTGAAGTACCGCGCAATTGCGTCTCCAGCGCAAGCTCCAGCCCCGTCTTGCCGATCAGATCGCCTGCCTTGTAGCCCTGAGCCTCGCGCGTCTTCAGCTCGTCGGCGTTGATCTCCCCGATATAGCCGATCAGATGAGCCGCCGCTTCCCCCAGCGGGTAGCGCCGGACCATCACTTTCTGTGCCGCGACTCCCGGAAGCGCGACAAGCTCGTCCCTTACCGCATCGTCGGCCGCTACGGCGATCGGAACGAACAGATGCGGCTTTACCCACGACGCGCCCAGCTTACGGTCAATCTCCTGTACCGTCATGCCCAGCTTTGCCGCCATCGCCGCTTTGACCGTATCGGCCGAATCCCCCAGCTTGTTCGGCACAATGCCGAGCTGCGCCGCCTCGACGTTAACCGCCAGCGGATTGCCGTTGCGATCGACAATCTCGCCGCGCACCGCCGGGGTCTTCTCGATCCGCACCGTATCCCCTTCTTCCATGCCGGGGAAAATATAGGAAGGATTCCAATCGATGAGCCAGGCCGTGACATCGTCCTCCACCGTCTTTCTCACCCGGCCCTGGTTGTCGAATGAAACGGGTCCTTCCGCCGTATCCATCGTGACGCGATATGAGAATCCTTTGACGGCAGTTCCGGTTCCCGTCACCGCCGTACCTTCCGTGCCCGCACCGTCTCCGTCCGACGCCTGTTGTTCCGCCGGAAGCGCCGTGACGACCAGATTGGATACCTTGAGTGCATCGTAGATCGTCTGATATCGCTTGACGAACTGTTCTTCCGTCAGATTTTTCTTCACGAAGGGCGAGAGCAGCGCATACATCCCCGCATAATCCAACCGTTCCCATGCCGACAAATACGCGTTTACGCCCCCCGACGCATCGGGCGCGGCCGAAGGCTCCGAAGAAGGAGAGCCCGTGGATGTCTCCGAAGCTGAAGGGTCCGGAGACGATTTGCCGAACAAATCGGAACAGCCCCCGAGCAGGAAGGAGAACAGCAAAACGATAATCGCCGCCGAACGAACGCTGATCGGTCTTTTCAACTCTATCGACCTCCTCGATCTCCCACAATCACCGGCTTGCAAACACAACACTATTGTTTATACCGCGATCGGGGTTCGATGTTTCTGTCGGCCGGAAATTTTGTTGTAAAACCGCTTCTATTTTCACATTTTTACCTCATGCAATTTTAAGATAAAAACAGCTGCCACGATAAGGAAGGACACCGCCAAAAAAGCAAGACCGAGCACTCTCTGCTCGGTTGCGTACAAAGCTGCGGAAGCCAGAACAAATACAACAAACTTTAGCGCCGTTCGAATGGGGAAGGAGAAGACGGGAAGCGAAGCCTTCGGGGAAAGAAACACTCCCCACAGAATGGCGACGGCTAGCGGCAAAGCGATTGCCAATATCATATTGACAGCTGTCCCCGACTCGATATGGTAACCGTAATAGCCGAACGCAATCATTGCGAGGATCTCCAGCAGAAAAAATAGAGCGAGGATACTGCCGCCGATCACTTTCATTCCATCCGCCTCCGAGGTCAACGATTATTTATCTTGAAAAGAAGAACGATTAAACCCCTTCGCGATGAGCCACACTGCAAGGGACATTTCATTGGCGAATATCGGAAGCGCCAGGATCGCCCCCCAAGCGGAAACTTGATCGATAACATCGAATATTTCCAGCATGGCGGCCAAGAGGATCAGTACCGACCCTGTCATTCCCAACACGGGGATGAACCTGGGAACAAGCTTGGATTTATAAAAGATATAGCTGTACATCATCGTATTAATGCCCAGAAAGAAATTGGGACCAAGCAGAAACGTATAGTCGTGCAAAGCTTTTAGCAATGTACCCGAAGCCTGATAAGACGCGATATCCGGAGCCCCCGCCGCCACATAATCCCGGCTTAAGGCCAACAGGGACAATACGCTGACGATTCCTATCGTGATAACTATGGCCTCCAAAAACCGGAAACAGACATGCCACAAAGCAATCGTTCCATTATACTTTTTCAAGAATGGGAACATTGTGGTAGCCGTGCCGACTGCCGAGACGACAAGAATGAGCTCCATAATCGCTCCCAGGATCACCTGATTGGCGTGTGCCGAACCTTGAATCAGGTAATCCGGATCGTTCAGAACCGGTGCATAGAACAGAGCGCCTAATACGGCCGTAACGGCCGCCACAATAAACAGAACGCCAACGATTTTGGACGCTGTCCTCGTTGAGAACTCCATCTTCATCGTCCCTCCTCTGAGTTTTCTCCGTAAAAGAATACCTCTTCCAACGATAAACCGAAGGCATGAGCAATACGAAAGGCCAGTTCCAGAGACGGGGAGTAATTCCCTTTTTCAAGAGCCACAATCGTTTGTCTGGTTACGCCCACCTTGTCAGCCAACTGCTGCTGGGTCATCTCGTTATGGTTAAATCGTAGTCTTCTGATATGATTGCCGACAAGATTTTTGCCCATCTTAGACTCCTCTCTTGTAGTGATACAGTCTCGATAGGGATCCGGTTACATCCGAAAGAAAGCCGGAGACGATCAGGATGATGAACATCACCTGCGAGGGCCGATCCATAACTAGGGAACCCATAGCCAGAAGAAAACCAAGGACAAAGACGGCGAATGAATTTCGAAAAGCCAACAAGTCGATACGCTTATCCAGTTCATCCGCGAATGAAGGCTCCTTCTCCCCTGTCGTCATTCGGAAGAAGATGTTAAAAATAATGCTGATAACGATATGCGCCGCAATGGAGACCAATGTCAGAACGAGGACGAAGGACCCCCAGTAGTGGAAAATTACCTTGGAATCCACTCCCCCTTCAGGATACTGCGGATACCTGTACAAGCTATAAGCTGCAAAAATAAGTATGGAACTGATCAACGATACGATGCTCTTCTTTTCCTGATAGCTCATATCCCAACACCGCCTCCATCAAAGTCAAACCTGCTAAACATAATGTATAATAAACTTTACATTAAGTCAACTTTATTATACAAATTAATTCGCGTAGGCGGTCGATCTCAAGGACGTGGGATAGGCCGAGAAACGAAGCAGGTACATCTATTGCACCATCAGATTGGATATGCACAACGGCCATGATCAGCAATTGCACACCCTGACGGAGATTGCGCATTTACAATTGTAAGGGCTTACTTTACATTCAGACTGTACTCGGCCGAGTAACGACTCAAGGGAGGCAGGGAACCCGCTATTGGACACGTAATGAACAATGCCGCCCGTACCCTGGGCAGAGGCATGCTGCGCAGCTGGCAGCTGTATGTATTGCTGGTCCCGGCACTAGCCTACCTGTTTCTGTTCAGGTACGTGCCAATGTATGGGGCGCAAATTGCATTCAAGGATTTCAACATCGCCAAAGGCATCATCGACAGCCCCTGGGCAGGATTGAAGCATTTCGACAGGTTCTTTCATGCGTACGACTTCTGGAGAATCATCAAGAATACGTTATTCCTGAGCGTCTATCATCTGGCAGCCAGCTTTCCGATTCCCATTCTGCTTGCGCTCAGCTTGAATTACGTTAGGAACATGCGCTTTAAGAAAACCGTTCAGATGGTAACCTATGCGCCCTACTTTATCTCGCTTGTCGTGCTGGTCAGCATCATCATGCAATTCCTCGCGCCCAGAACGGGGCCGATCAACAATCTGCTCACATTCACGGGGATGAGCGAGATTAATTTTATGGGCAAACCGGAATTGTTCAGTTCGATTTATGTCTGGTCCGACGTATGGCAGAATGCCGGATTTGCCTGCATCATCTATTTGGCGGCGTTATCGGGCGTCGATCCGGCCTGGCATGAATCGGCGGTCATCGACGGCGCTTCGATCGCCAGAAGGGTTTGGCATATCGACCTGCCGACCCTTATGCCGATTGCGATCATTCTGCTTATTCTGAACATCGGCAACATGTTCGATCTCGGCTTCGAGAAGGTGTTGCTCATGCAGAACCCGCTTAACTTGCGCTCGTCCGAGATTATCGACACTTATGTGTACAAGCTTGGTCTTACCGCGCAATTGCCCAATTACTCTTATGCCGCAGCGATTGGACTATTCAAGAACATCGTGGCCTTTATCCTGATCGTCGGCGTTAACCAGACCGCCCGGAAACTGGGCAGAACGAGCTTATGGTAAGGGGCTGGGCGTTATGATCCATACGAACCGAATAGGCGCGGCCAGAAGCGACAAGTGGCTGTATGCCGTCAATTACACATTCTTGACCGTTGTTCTTATTATTGTTCTCTACCCTCTGATCTATATTGTCAGTTCGTCCTTCAGCTCGATTGAAGCTGTCGTGTCGGGAAGGGTATGGCTGTGGCCGGTTGAATTTTCTCTTGAGGGCTACGCGGCCGTGTTCAAGCATCACCTCCTGCTCAACTCTCTTAAGAATTCGCTATACTATATGGCGGTAGGCACGGCGATCAATATCGTCATCACCGTAACGTCGGCCTACGCCCTGTCGCGCAAAGACTTGTTCGGCCGGAATTTCTTCATGATGATCTTCGTGTTCACGATGTTCTTCAACGGCGGCCTGATCCCTACCTATATTCTTGTGCAAAAACTGGGCATTCTGAATACGCCGTGGGCGATCTGGCTGCCGCTGGCGCTCATTATCTGGAACATGATCATCGCGCGCACCTATTTTCAGACAACCCTTCCGCAGGAGCTGCTGGAGGCCGCGCAAATCGACGGCTGCAATGACTTTCTGTTTCTGCGCAAGGTGGTGATCCCGCTATCGGGTCCCATCATCGCGGTCATCGCACTGTTTTACGGCGTCATGCACTGGAACCAGTACTTCAACGCCATGATCTATCTTCGCGATCCGCAATTGTTTCCGCTGCAGCTGGTGCTGCGCGAAATTCTCATTCTGAGCCAGATGGAATTCGACATGGTCGCCGACGCCGATGCAGTGGCTGCGGTTGTCGGTCTTGGCGAGCTGCTGAAGTATTCGCTGATCGTCGTATCGGCCCTGCCGCTCTTGATCGTCTATCCGTTCGTCCAGAAATTTTTTGTGAAAGGCATCATGATCGGCGCGCTCAAAGGTTGACACTACTAATCAAAGAGGGGTTCCATGCATGCGAAAACTGGCATATGCCTTAATTGCCGTCTTAGTCGTCCTGACCGCCTGCAGCTCAAGTAACAACGGCGCTTCGCCGACAGCGACGTCCGACACCGCCGCGCCGTCGTCCTCCCCGGCTTCACCCGCCGTACCGTCGGGGTCGGCCGCAAACGCCAGCGGGCTGGATTCGGCTGCGGGCCAATTCCCGCTGACGGAGCAGAAAGAGACCATCACGATTCTTGCCGTACAGGATCCTCTCATCACCGATCTGGTGGACAACGAGTTCACCCGTTATTACGAGAATTTAACCAACGTGCATATCGAATGGGAGGTCGTACAGCCGAACAGCAAGGCCGAACGGCTTAATCTTGCGCTCGCCAGCGGCGACTATCCGGACGTGCTGCTTAACTTCGGCGTATCGACAAGCCAACAGATGGTGTACGGCAGTCAGGGCACATTTTTGTCGCTGAACGACCTGATTGCGAAGTACGGCTTGGAAACGCAAAAGATATTCGACACCTATCCGGAAGTCAAGCAAGCGATTACCGCTCCGGGGGGCAACATCTATGCGCTTCCGACCATTGATCGCAATCCGCACGTCATGATGTTCTACAAGATGTGGATGTATACGCCGTGGCTGGAAAAGCTCGGATTGTCCGTACCCCAGACGACCGAGGAATTCTACCGGATGCTCAAGGCGTTCAAGGAGCAGGATCCTAACGGCAACGGGATCGCCGACGAAATTCCGCTGACCGCCTCCTACGCCGGACCCGGAGCGGTACCGCTCGAGGAATTTCTGATGAATGCTTTCATTCTCCATCGACCGGACTATCTGATCTTTGACGAATCCGGCAGCATCGATGTGAACTTCAACAAGCCGGAATGGAAGGAAGGGTTGAAATACCTGAACCGTCTTTATTCCGAAGGGCTGATTCCGGCGGAGACGTTCGTCCAGAACAATCAACAGATGAAAGAACGGGTAGAGAACCCCGGGGACGTCATCGTCGGCGCGGTGCGCGCCAACACGCTGGCGCAGTTTATATCGCTGAATCATGAACGGGCATCGGAATACAAAACGGTACCGCCGCTCGAAGGGCCTTCCGGCTATCGTCAATTTCCGTATGACTATTACAATCACATCGGCGGCAACTTTATCATCACCGACAAGGCCGGCAACCCGGACCTGATCTATCGCTGGATCGACGGGCTGCTCAGTCCGGAAATGACGCAGCTCGCCAATATCGGCTTGGAGGGCGTCGGCTGGGAGAAGGCTTCTCCCGATATGAAAGGGTTGTCCGGAAAGCCGGCGGTATGGAACCGGCTGATCCAGGGCGGTCAGCAGACGAACGCACACTGGGGTCAGACGATTATCCGCCACTTCTCCAGGGAGATGTTCGAAGGACTTGCGGCTACGGAAACCCAGCAGCCGTACATTCTGTACAACGAGACAAAAAATAACTACGAGCCGTACAAGGCGCCGATCGAAGAGATGGTTCCGGTCATGTTTTTTAATGAAGCTCAGGCGTTCGAATATGCCGATCTGAACAAAACGATCACCGATTACGTGAAGGAAATGCTCGTTCGCTTTACGATCGGAGAAGTTTCGATTGACGAGGGCTGGGATAAATACCTTGCCACGCTCGACTCCATGAACCTTGATCGTTACCTGCAAATTCATAACGAGGCCTATCGGGCGCAATACGGATCGTAAATTGGCAAGCGAGAAGGTGAAAGCGGTGCGTCCGCCCAACATTTTGTGGATTTGCACGGATCAGCAGCGTTTTGATACAACGGGATGCTACGGGAACCGCTTCGTACGGACGCCGCATATCGATCGGCTGGCGGAGCAGGGAACGCTGTTCGAGAACGCCTTCTGTCAGTCTCCTGTATGCACCCCGAGCCGCGCAAGCTTCCTGACCGGAAGATACCCGAGAACGACCCGGTGCAGACAGAACGGCCAGAACCTTCCGGAGAATGAGCGGCTGGTTACCCGACTGCTCGCCGACGCCGGGTACCGTTGCGGACTGGCAGGCAAGCTGCACGTCTCCGCCTGCGACCCTTCCGTCGCGCCGGACGGCGAACCGCGCATGGACGACGGATACGAGACTTTCCACTGGTCGCACCATCCCGAAGACGATTGGCCGTCCAACGAGTATGCCCGCTGGCTTGAATCGTCCGGCTTCGTCCGGGAACCGCAATCGGCTCCGGAGAGCCCTTACGTCCGATGCGGTCCCGATGCGCCGTACAGCCAGACCGCCTGGTGCGCAGATATGGCGATCGGGTTTATCGAGAGCCGGGCGGGCGCCGACCGGCCTTGGCTGTGCTCCGTGAACATGTTCGATCCGCATCACCCGTTCGATCCGCCTGCCCGACACCTGCAGCGATACCTGGATAGGCTGGAGCTCATCCCGCTGCCGAACTTTGAGGCGGGAGAGCTGGACGCCAAGTCCTACTTTCAGCAGTACGATCACCATGGCGCCTATGGCGACAGCGGCAGCTACCCCTATTCGAAAATGTCGGATACCGATCACCGTCTCATTCGCGCCGCTTACTGGGCGATGGTCGAAGCGATCGACGAGCAGGTCGGCCGGATGATCGAGACGCTGGAACGGACAGGCGAGCGGGACAACACGATGGTCATCTTCATGTCCGATCACGGCGAGATGCTCGGCGATCACGGCATTTATTTGAAAGGCCCTCATTTCTACGAGCCGGCGGTGCACGTACCGCTCATCGTCTCGTATCCGGGCGTCTGGCCGCAAGGGCGGCGCTGCTCCGGTCTGGTCGAGCTGACGGATCTGGCGCCGACTTTGCTGGAAGCCGCCGGATTGCCGATTCATCCGGGCATGCAGGGTTCTTCGCTGCTGCCTCTCCTGCAAGGGACGGCGGCCGGACACCCGCATCGCGCCAGCGTCTATTGCGAGTTCTATAATGCGAACGCCAAGCAGGGCGGCGTCGGGGGATTCGCCACAATGGTCCGAACGGAGCGGTACAAGCTGGTACGTTATCATGGACGCGACGAGGGCGAGCTGTACGACCTGGCGGCCGACCCGGATGAGCGGAACAACCTGTGGAGCCGCTCCGACGCGGCCGATGTACGATCGGATTTACTGATCCTGCTGTCCGATCGGATGGCGGAGACGGTAGATCCGTTGCCGGAACGATTGTCTATGTGGTAAGGGAAGGGGCGACCGCATGAACAGGAAAAATATTGTCATCATCATGAGCGACGAACAGAAGCGCGATACGATCGGCAATTTCGCTTCATCGAAATCCGTCACGCCGCACCTTGACCGTCTTGCCGAAGAAAGCGTCGCCTTGCGGCATTGCTATACGCCGTATCCGCTCTGCTGTCCGGCACGGACGAGCCTGTGGACCGGCTTGCACGCGCACAATCATCACGTCACAGGCAACTGGCGCCGTATTCGGGACGATCTGCACGACAGCGGACTGGTCGCAAGCTTCCGGCAGGCGGGATACCATACGATCTACAACGGCAAGTGGCATGTGCCGGGAACGACGCCCGAGAGCTTCCATTTCGAGCACGTATCGGCGATTCCCGCCGTGCTGGAAGGGCGCGACCGCGGCCGATATATCGGGGAATACCGGGAATATGTGCGGAGTCTGGGGTATACGCTGCACGAGAACGACCTGGAAAACTTGACGCCATCCGATATCGCGCAGTTGAACCGGCCGGGCAAGGCGCCCTGCGGAACGGCGGAAATACCGCTCGAGCATAGCCTGGAAGCCTGGCAAACGGAACGATTTCTGCACGCCTTGGACAACCGGCCTGCGAACCAGCCGTTCCTCGCTGTCGTCTCGTACAACGCGCCCCATTTTCCGATGATCGTGCCCGCTCCCTACGACCGTCTGGTTCGGCCGGAGGACGTGAAGCTGCCGGATAATTTCCTCGCCGGTCTGGAGGGGAAACCGCGGGAAGTGCTTCAATCGAAGTATCTCAAGGAGCTATCCGGATTGAGCGAGTACGAATGGCGCCGATATATCGCGCATTACCTCGGTCTGTGCGCGCTTGTGGACAGCCAGGCCGGCGCTATCGTGGCATGGCTGCGGGAACGCCGGCTCTATGACGATACGATCCTTGTCTATCTGTCCGATCACGGAGATATGATGGGCGCGCACGGATTGATCAAGAAAGGCTTCCCGCTGCATTATGAGGAAGCGCTGAACGTGCCGTTGATTATAGCCAATGCCGGAGGCAGAGCGGGATCGGTCCCGGACGCGCTCGTGTCGTTGCTCGACGTGATGCCTACGCTGGCCGCATTAACGGGCGTAGAGCTCGAGCAAGCGATAGACGGACGCTCGTTTGCCGGAATTCTGGACGAACGGGCACAGACGCAGCATCGCGAATGCGTGCTGGCGGAGACGTTCCGGCTCGGGCCGGACGAGAGCGCCGTGGAAGGCGGCGAAGTCAGGGCGCCCGACACGTTCGACCCGGAGACGGACAGCGTCAACCTGTCGATTCGTACCGATCGCCTGAAATATATTTTTCGCTATCGGGATATAGAAGAGCTGTACGATCTCCAACGGGATCCGGGTGAGAACTCCAATGTAGCAGGTGCGCCGGAATATGCAGACGAGCTGGCGGCCATGCGGTCGATGCTGATCGATGAGCTGACTCCTTCCGCCGCATTCCTTGCGACGCTGGTCAAGAACAGCCTATATGCCGGATGACACAGCCAACGAAGAGGAGCGAAGGCCGCTTGAAGAAGCCTCATATTCTGTTGATTACCGCGGATGAATTGCGCAAGGATTCGCTCGGGTGCTACGGGAACCGTACGGTGAAGACAGCCCATCTGGACCGGCTGGCCGCCGAAGCGCTTCAGTTCGAGAGCGCTTATTCGGCCAGCCCGTGGTGTCTGCCTTCCCGCTGCGCGATATTGACGGGACAGCTGCCGCACAACTCCGGCGCTTACAGCAATTTCCGCCGCTGCGAGCTGGCGGCCGGCATTCCCAACCTGTTTACGGAGCTGAAGCGGACCGGCTACAGGACCAGCGTACACGGCAAGTGTCATTTCGCCCCGGTTCCTTACGAGACAACCAGGCCGGATGCGACGCAGCCCTATGAAGCATTTCGCAATTATTACCTGTCGTTAGGCATCGATTGGCTGGATTTGCAGGACGACAAGCAGGTATCGGTCTGGTTCCGCGACGATTATGCCGAGGAACTGGATCGGGCCGGTTATCTGGCGGCGTATCGGGAACGGGTATGGGACGACAGTCTGGCCAAGGTATTCCCTTTTCCCGCGCCGGACGAGTGGCACCCGGATCGGTGGGTCGGACGCAAGGCTGCCGAATACATCGACGGGTATAACGAGGAAGAACCGCTGTTTTGCTGGGTGTCTTTCAGCGGACCGCATTATCCGTTCGATCCGCCGGAATCGTACATGGATCGCGTCGATATGTCGCTCGATCCGCCGCGCGCCGTCAAGGAAGAAGAGTTCGCCGATCCTTCGCGCATTCACCATCGCAGCTATTACGGCAACGGACGGGGCATTGCCGACGGCTGTTATACGGCCCCGGATTATGCCCAAATGCATTACTCCGAACCGTACTGGCACTCGCTGCGGAAGAGCTATTACGCCAATGTGGCGCTGCTTGACGACGAGATCGGCGCGATTGTCGATTGCTCGCGCCGCAGGTGGGGAGACGATATCCTGATTATTTTCACCGCCGACCATGGCGAGATGCTCGGCAACCACGGCATCTGGGGGAAAGGCGACTGCGGATACGAGGACGTGCTCAATGTGCCGCTGCTTGTACAGTATCCGGGGGATAAGCGGCATCGGCGCGTGACGGAGCAGGTACAGCTGACCGATTTGATGCCGACCTGCTTGCAGGCAGCCGGCGCCGATTCGTCCGGACTCGCGCTCGACGGCGCGGATCTGCATGCGGTAATTGCGCATGGCGGGCACCCCTACGTCTTCAGCGAAGGCGAAGGCTTCATTACGGTCAGCGACGGCAGGATGAAGTACATCCAAGTTCGCAAGCAAGGACGGGAACACGGCGAGCTGTTCGACAGGCTTCACGATCCGCTGGAGTTCGAAAATGTCATTGATCGGCCTGAGTATGCCGCTGCGCTCGCGGAGCTGCGCCTGGCGATCAACAATCTGTTTATGCACAAATTGCTCGGGTAGGAGTTGAAATCGATTTGCAACCGCTTGAAGGCAAAATAGTTATCGACAGCTGCAATGTGATCGGCCGTATCGACGACCGCATCTACGGAGGATTCGTCGAGCATATGGGCCGCTGCGTGTACGGGGGGATATATGAGCCCGATCATCCTCTGGCCAACGGCTCCGGATTCCGGGTCGATGTGCTGTCGTATGTTCAACAGCTCCAGATCCCCCTCATTCGTTACCCCGGCGGCAACTTCGTATCCGGGTTTCGTTGGGAAGACAGCGTGGGCCGACCGGAGGATCGTCCGGTGCGCATCGACCTGGCCTGGAAGAGCATTGAGCCGAATCGGGTCGGCCTCCATGAGTTTACGCAATGGGCGGGCGAAGCGGGAAGCCGGGTGATGATGGCAGTCAACCTCGGTACGCGCGGCGCGGCAGAGGCTGCCGACCTGCTGGAATACTGCAACGTTCCCGGCGGTACGCAGCTGAGCGAGCTGCGCAAGTCGCACGGACAACACGAACCGTATCACTACAAGGTGTGGTGTCTGGGCAACGAAATGGACGGTCCATGGCAAATCTGCAACAAGACGGCGGCCGAATACGGCCTGCTGGCAAGAGAAACGGGCAAAGCGATGAAGCGGCTTGATCCGTCGATCGAGCTGGTGGCGTGCGGCAGCTCCGGCAGCTATTTGCCGACTTACCCGGAATGGGACGCCACGGTGCTGGATCTGGCTTACGCGCACACCGACTATTTATCCGTTCACGCGTACATCAACGACAAGAACAGCGACCTGCCCAACTATTTGGCCCAATCGCTCCAGTTCGAAGCGTATATCCAGTCGCTTGTGTCGGTGTGCGATTATATCAAAGCGAAGCATCGCTCGCGTAAAACGATGTATTTGTCCGTGGACGAATGGAACGTCGAGCCTTTTAACTGGCTGAACAATGACGGAGTCGATCAGCCTGTCGTCGGACCGGCGCTGTGCGAAGGCAATTTCTCGCTGGCGGACGCGGTCGTTTTCGGCACGATGATCATCGCGTTGTTGAAGAAGAGCGACAGGGTCAAGATTGCTTGTCTGGCGCAGCTGGTCAACGTTTTCGGTCCGATTATGACGGAGAAGCGCGGTATCGCCTGGCGGCAGACGACCTATTACCCGTTCCTGCACGCCTCGCTGTATGGCAGAGGCACAGCCGTCCACGTCCACGTATCTTCGCCGAAGGTGGACACGACGGATTTTACCGATGTGCCGCTGGTGGAATCTGTGGCTGTCGCGCACGATGATGGCGGATTGACCGTCTTTGCCGTCAATCGCAGCGTCGATCGCGCGCTTGAATTGGAATTGGATCTGCGCGGGTACGCGCCGTTTACGTCACTCCGCCGGATCGAGCTGACCGGTCAGCAGCCGGATACGTACAACGCGGCCTCGTCGCCGGATGCCGTCATCCCCCGCGAACAAACGACCGGCCTGCAATCCGATTTGTCGCCGACTGTGCGGCTGGCGCCGCTGTCCTGGAATGTGATTCGATTCACGTGAAGCATCAGTAAGGTTGGGCCATACTCGGTGGAACAAAATACGCATGCATAAAATGGAGGGCTTCTCACATGAAGAAAGTATCCGTTTTGATATCGGGCATTCTGGCAATGGTGCTTATGTATCCGTTATTCTTGTTTCCGCAAACGGCTTCCGCAGACAACATTTCGGCTGTCATCGATTTTGATACGGAGCAGGAAAGCACGTATGAACGCGGATTCCGCGGCTTAAACAACCCGCTGCAAAAAGGGGCAATATCGTTCCTCGACGACGACTTCATCGAGGCGCTCAAAGACGCCAATACGGGTTGGTCGCGATACGGCAGCGGCACGGTCGTCGGAGATTACAATTGGAAGCTTGGAGAACCGGATGACGAGTATATCGCCCAATATCGGCTGTCCAGCCACATGTATGAGTTCGTCGACTATCGTCGGTATGTGATCGCCAAGGGGAAGGAGCATTTCAAAGACTTTTACGAATCGGCGCGGTTGACCGGAACCAAAATTATTGTGACGGTCAATACGTTCACCGAGACGCCCAAAGCCGTGGGCGATTTGGCGAAATACGTCAAAGACAATCACATCGATGTGGAATATTGGCAATTGGGGAACGAGCCTTACTTCTTGAATTATATCGGCGATGCGGGCGTAAGGCCCAAATTTTATAACGGTGCGAACGACTACCTGAATAAAGCCAAAGCCTTCAACGATGAAATCAAACAGAACCTGCCAGACGCCAAAACGCTGATCTATTACGCTCCCAATCCTGAGCATGCCACAAACGCGACAATCAAAAATTACCCAGCGCCCTTCTGGGACGGTATCTCCTTCCACCAGTACCGGGGCAATGGAAGCACGGTGGCGGAAGCTGTGGTGAATACCAATCAGGCATTGGCCGAATGGGAGGACCGTATTGCAGAATACGAACGGCAAAGCTGGAATGGCGTGCCGATGGTCATTCCGGAATACGGCGTCTCGACCGGAGGCATGCTGGAGGGCACATTGTATCATGGCATTTTCATTGCAGAGTCCGTCCTGCAAGCCACCAAATATTCGAACATCAAGTTTATGGGCGGATTCCGAGCCTACGGCGGGCTGGTCACTCCCGGAAATCCGCGATTCGACGAGGCCGAAGACGCCTTCCAGGACGGACAGTCGGTCGATACAACCGGCTGGGATTTCGACAGCTACAGTCTCGCGCCTGCACTCGCATTAAAGATTATCGACCACGCGATAAACAACGGCAATTCGCTGTGGGCCACGACAGTAACCGGCGGCGCAACCGTCAATACGGCAACCGGGACGCTTCCTGCTCTGTACGCGCAAGCCTACAAGGGAGATAACGGGATCAATTATGTCACTATCGTCAATAAATCCGACCAAGCCCATGACGTCGCCGTCCAGGAAGACGGCAATCCCGTGACGGCAAGCTTGACGAAAACCTACGTGACTTCAACGGATCCCGGAGCCCTCAATACGGACAGCGCCCGCAACACCGTGTCCATCCAGGTATCTTCGACATCCAATCCGGTGACCGTTCCGCCTTACAGCGTGATGCGCGTCGAATGGGACGCGGAACGCGCGCCGGAGGTGCTGCCGACTCGGCTAACGCACGCGCAGGTCACGGACAGCGGCGAAGTGACCCTGAAATGGTGGCCGCTGGAAGGGGTCTCGACCTATCGCATCCTGTATGGAACTTCGCCCGGGACCTATACGGATTCGATTGTCGTCAACAACGCATCGGAATACGCCATAGCGGGGCTTGCCAACGGATCGACCTACTACTTCGCCGTTTATCCCGAAACCTCCAGCAGCGTGTTGTCCAACGAAATGAGCGCGGACTTGACAGCGCCCGCCGCTCCGGTCATTGTCAAGGCTTACCCTAAGCGCAACGGGGAAATCGGCGTCGAATGGAAGACCGTACCGAAGGCGACAGGCTACAAGGTCAAGGTGGGCACCGCGCCTGGCGTCTATACTTCCTGGATCGATGTCGGCAATGTTGCGGGCCACAAGTTGACCGGGTTAACGAATGGCACGACGCATTATGTGGCGGTGTCCGCCTACAACGGCATCGGTGAAAGCGGCAATTCCGACGAATTGTCCGCCATTCCCAGATCCAATCTGCCTTACGCGCCCAATAATCTGCGCTTCCAGAAGGTCGACTCCAATTCCGTCAAGCTGACGTGGGATCCGTCTTACGTGGAGGTGATGTACGACGGGTTTGAAGACGGCAGCATGACGGATACGGTTAAAAACAACGTAAACGATCTGGATACCGTATGGTCCGTCGAGAACGGCACGTTCTCCATAGAAGATCATCCGACACGGGCCAACGCCAAGGTGCTGCAGTCTGGAGCGTCCGGTGAACATCTTGCCGTAAGCGGCAATTCCGGGTGGGTCAACTATGATATAGAAGCGAAGTTTGAATCGACCGACTGGAATCAGTTCGGCGGCGTAGTGGCCAGATACGATTCGGTCACCGACAGCTACTACCGTCTGATCGCCAGCGCATACGATTGTTCGGGCAATTACAGCAGCACCGACAAGTACATCAAGCTCCAAAAAGTAATCAACGGCAATCCCACGGGGTCGGATCTGATCTGCGAGCCGACTTCTCACAGCAAGATGAAACTCAGACTGCAGGTTTCCGGCTCCAAGCTCAGCGCCTTCCTGGACAACGTTATTGTCGGAGAAGCGACAGATAATGCGCTGAGTCAAGGGCAATACGGCGTCATCAGCAAAAACCAGACAACGCTGTTCGATCGGGTGGCGGTATACAAAACGAACACGCCGCAGGGCACCTATCATGTGTATCGCAGCACAGTGCCTTACCCGGGACCGGGAACGCTGGTGGCGACCGTAAATTCCGCGCCGTATTATGAATATACGGATACCGGCCTGACGCCGGGAACGCAATACTACTACAGGGTCTACGCGGAGAACGATCAAGGAATGAGCAATGATTACTCCAATATTGTGCCAGTCAAGCTGTAGCCCGCCTTAACGCAAGACGGCCCGAAGTCCTGAGCATCAGGAGCCTCGGGCCGTCTTCCGTTTACCTCTGCAATTCGCGATATTCCATGGCGCTGATGCCGGTGGCGCGCTTGAATGCGCGGCCGAACGTGTTCAAGGAGTTGTAGCCGACGGCAGCCGCAATATCGCCGATGCTCAATCGCGAATCGGACAGCAGCTGCTTGGTTCGTTCCAGACGCAGCTGCTCCAGATATTCGAAGAACGTGACGCCGGCCTGTTCTCGAAACGAACGGGAGAGATAAGCCTCCGATACGTTAAACTTGTCCGCAACCATCATGACGGAAAGCTCGGGCAGCATGTAGTTCTGTTCGATCCAGGTACGGATGTCCTGCAGCAGCTGCGATTTTCTGCCTTTCTTCCTCTCCCCGGCCAGACGACAGATCGACAGGAATGATTGACTGATTTCCCGGAAGATCGATTCCAGCTTTTCGCGCGTTTCGATGCTCTTGTAGATGGAGGAAAGCAAATCCTGGGTGTTCAGTTCTCCCAGAGCCATCTGCTCATTCAATTTCATCAAGGTTGCCCACATGTCAAACAACCATAGCTTTAGCATGAGCACAGGCAGGTTCCGATCCGCGAAGTTGGCCTGATGCAGTTCGCCCAGCAGCTGCTCCAACTGCGACTCGTCTCCGGACTTCACGCAGTTCGCCAGACGCAGCTCAATATTGTCGGGATAGTAATAGTTGCTGTCGTCGCGCCCGAGCTGGTCGAACCTTACCAGCATGTTCTCGTTGCTGCGAACGAGCGCCTGCTCCGCCTCGTGATAGGAGCGAGAGATGTCCATCGCTTGTTGGTGGATGCCCCCGACGGAACAGACGGTCGTCATATGGTATTCACGCTGAAGGTCCTCCTGCACGGCGGCCAAATGCAGGCTGACGGAGGCGGCGACATCGGCCCGATCCAACGGATCGAAGGCCATCAAGATCGCCAGCTTGTCATCGTCGATATCGTGAATATGGCGGACGTATTGCAGCCTCCTCGAGATGGCCTCGCTCACAACGTATTTATGCCGCGCCAGCAGCTCCAGCACCTTCTCGTTCAACTCCGGGTAGTCCTCCCGGACATAAACAATCGCCACGGCGAACCAGTCGCCGTCCAGATTCACTTGGGCATGCTTCATCAGCGTACGGATATCGTCCAGCGAATGAAAATCGCCGCGAAGCAGCCGCTCGAAGAATGCCGATCGCACGAAAGGCAGCTGTTGCTCGAATCGGCCTTCCAGCTCGGCGCTCGCCGCGATCAGCGCCTGAACCGGCTTGCTGTTGCGCCAGGCCAGGAACGCAGCGGCCAGGCCGACCAGCAGGAACACGAGAAAAATGAAGAATGTGATTCTCTGAATATAGTTCAGTTTCTCCAGCACGACCGCCGCCGGCTGTACCGCAACGTATTTCCAGCCGTTGTAAGAGGAGGTCACCCAGGTGACGACATTGTCCGCCGCGTTGATGCGCGTTTTGAAGATCCCGCGAGATTGTCCTTCCGGCAATGCCACCAACGGTTGTCCAACCGGCCGTCCCGAAGATTGGCCGATGATATTGCCCTGCCCGTCGGTAATATACGCCCAACCCCCGTTGGAGATATTGATCCCTTGGAACAAGCTGCGGATTTCCTCATAATCGAGCAGGACAATGACCGAAGCGTGCGAGAAGGACGGAAATCCGAACGAATGAATGTACGGAAGCGCCGTTTGACTTTGGCCTTCGATCAGCACGGATTGCGCCGGCATGATTTTGCGGTAATGGTATTGGTTGATGAGATGATCGATAAAATTGCCGGATTGCTCGGGGAACGCAAGACGATTGTGAATGTCGGCCAGGCGGGCGGTGACATTGTCGTTCAGTAGAAGCTGGCTGTTTTTGAAGACGATATAATATTGCAAAATGAAGCTGTTGTAAAAATTGTAGTTTTTCAGCTGTTCGCGGGTCTCAATAATTTTATACAGATTTGCCGTGCTGAACGGATCCTGAATTTGCTGGAATCGAGTGAGACGTTCGTCTCCGGTCATTCTGTTGATGATAAGATCCGTCTCTTTCATCCGATTGTCGAGCACCGTCATGCCTTGTTCCAGCAGCGAAACGTTAGCTTTTTCCACTTCCTCCTGCAGCACTCTTGAGGTGCGATCGTACACAATATATCCGATCAGCACGGCGCTGATCAGAATAATGCACGAGGGGATAACATAACGGATGGCTAGGCGGCTGCCCTTCATGTCCGACCACTTCATGATGCTTCCTCCCGTATGTCGACTGCCGCGGCGCACCCTTGCGAATACCGGCGGCTTAAAATAAGAAAGCGCTTAAATTAATCTTATCATAGCCGAGGCGCGGTCAGGAATGTGCAATTCCGCTAAGACTGTTCAATAACGATAGATAAGCCTCAATCCCTCTCGAGAACACATACTGCATGACATGCAGCACAAGCAGACGTGCAACAGCCGCAACGGGAAGAGCAAGAAGACGAGTACGACGAGCAAGAGATTGCTGTTCCGTGAAATCGTCAAGGCGGGTTCGAGCCGCTCAAGCGAATGGCTCAGTAACAACCATTCTCCATAATTTCTCTTCCATTTTCCCAATTCCCATCAATTAACCGACGCTGCCGATCCGGCTTGGCTGCAGCTGCAGCAGCGTCTGCCGCACTTCGTTCCAGACCTCCTTGATCATGTGTTGGACGATCCAGGACGACGAACCGGCGGCCGTTACCGCCAATCCATGCCGATAAGTCATGGCGGCGCCCGCGTACAGCTGATCGCTCGGAAACGGCAGCCGATCCAGCGCCGCTCTCACCGATTCCAGCAGCCCCGTGTCGACCCGATCGGAGCATATAAGAAACGAGCCCAAGTGGCTGTAAGCATCCCAAGCCCCCTTGGCAGCGATCAGCTGCCGATCCGGACGGACGAGCTGCTTCTGGTGATGAATCAGCTCGCCTTCATAATAAACGGAGATCCGATTGTCCAACTGCTCGTAAGCGAAGGACTCTCCGCGGAGCACCCGGCCCGGACTCAGCACCTCGCCCTGCATCCATATGGCGCCTCGCTCCAGCTCAACTACCGTCCGATTCGTATAGGATGCATCCTTGTACAGCATAATGGGCTTCATCATCGTCTCGATGCAGGCGCCAGCCGCGAGGCGATAGCGGTTCTCCATCGACGCGCCGAGCTCAGGCGTGCAGGGATGCACTTTGGTAAAGCCCTGATTGGTCAGACAGAGATGAGCGCCCGCCCCCGCAGTCCACTGCATCTCGTAACGGTCGCCCTTCAGCATGCCTGGAGAGGCGTCCATCACCATCACACAAAGCGACTTGTCTTCGGGGAACGTCTTGGCGATCTTGATCGGCGACGTGCAATAGCGACCGTCCAATACCGTCCTGTCGCCCCGACAGGCGGCGGAGACGTCCAATACGGCGGTGCGATACCGCTCCCGATCAGCTATGGCTGTGTTCGATGTGATTGGCATGCTGATATTCGTGCGCGAGCCACGACACAATCTCGCTCACGCCTTCGCCCCCGCGCAAGTTCGCAAATACGTAAGGACGCTCCCCGCGCATCCGCTTCGTGTCTTCCTCCATCACCTGCAAGCTCGCGCCGACATGAGGCGCAAGATCGATCTTGTTAATAATCAGCAGATCGGAGCGCATAATGCCCGGTCCGCCCTTGCGCGGAATCTTCTCGCCTTGGGCGACGTCGATAATGTAGATGAAGCGGTCGGCCAGCTCCGGGCTGAACGCCGCGGCCAGATTGTCGCCGCCGCTCTCGATCAGCACCAGCTGCAAGTCGGGGAAGCGCCGCTCCAGCTCGGATACGGCTTCGAAGTTCATCGACGCGTCCTCACGAACGGCCGTATGCGGGCAGCCGCCCGTCTCCACGCCGATCACGCGTTCTTCGGGAAGCACGCCCGTCGCGAGCAGGATGCGGGCATCCTCTTTCGTATAGATATCGTTCGTGATGACGCCGAGGCTGTAGCGCGACTTCAGTTCCCTGGCGATGTTCTCCAGCAATGCGGTTTTGCCCGATCCTACCGGTCCTCCGATCCCGATTCGCATCGGACGCGATCCCTCGAATACCGGCTGCGACCAATCATGATGGTGATGATTTCCTTGTCCTTGGCACATTTGCTGTTTCCTCCGTCCTATTGGTTAAATATAAGTGAATTACGACATGAACAACCGGGAATACAAGCTCTCGTGCCGGATGGCACATATCTCGGATAATGGCGCGCTGCTGTAGGCTTCCTCCGGCTGCAGCTCGCGTGCGATCCGCCATCCTTCCTCAATCGCCGGTCCGAGCTTGGCGATGAGCGCTTGGCATTCGGTCTGGCCGACCGGCAGCAGCTTGAGCGCACTGCCGGTCGTCGTGACGACACAGGAATACAGATAGCCCTGCACGGCTTCGTCGAGTGGCAGCCCGAGTCTCCAGCACACGAAGCCGTGAACGAGCGGATGCGTAGCCAGGCAGGCACCGGTCCGATGTGCATCCGTAAGCGGCGACCAATCCAGCGTCGGATGAATGGAGGCGACCAATTGAAGCAGCCGCCTGCCCATCTTCTCGACGCCCTCGCGGGACTCGCTCCCCGCACGCTGCAGATGAACCTGCCGCTCGATCCGCCAGAGCCGCGGCCAGTCCTGGATATCGGCAGTCTCGTAGACCGCCTTGACGACCATCGCATCGGAGGTCGACCAGCTCTGGCGAATCATGACGCGCATGTACTGCTCCAGCTCCGGCATATTCCCGATCCTGCCGTCCTGTACGGCGGCCTCCAATCCGAACGAATGCGAGAATCCGCCGATCGGAAGCGCGGAGTCGAGCAGTTGTTGAGCCGCGAGCCATCGAGTCATAGCCTCTCCTCCGCTTCGGTTCGTCTGTCTGTCAGAATAAGAAGTATCGCTGGGCCATCGGCAGCATCTCCGCCGGCTCGCATACGGCCGGCACGCCGTCCACCGTGACCGCATAGGTCTCCGGATTGACATCGATTTCAGGCGTCGCGCCGTTGTGGATCATGTCCGCTTTGGAGACACTCCGGCAATTTCTGACCGGTTCGATCCGTTTGCGGAGACCCAGCTTGTCGGGCAGGCCGCTGTCGTAGGCAATCTGCGAGACGAATGTAATCGCGCTTCTCTCCACGGCTTTGCCGTACGCGGCGAACATCGGGCGGCCCATCACCGGCTGAGGCGTCGGGATAGAGGCATTGGGATCGCCCATCTGCGCATAAGCGATGCTTCCGCCCTTGAGCACCAGGTCCGGCTTGACGCCGAAAAACATCGGCGTCCAGATCGACAGATCCGCGAATTTGCCGGGCTCGATGGAGCCAACGATATGCGAGATGCCGTGCGTAATCGCCGGGTTGATCGTGTACTTCGCGATATACCGCTTGATGCGGTAGTTGTCGTTCTCCTTGTCCGGCGCCAAAGGTCCGCGCTGGCGCTTCATCTTGTCTGCGGTCTGCCAGGTCCGGACAATGACTTCGCCGACGCGTCCCATCGCCTGCGAATCGGAACTGATCATGCTGAATACGCCCATATCGTGCAAAATATCCTCGGCGGCGATCGTCTCCGGCCGAATGCGCGAATCCGCGAAGGCGACATCCTCGGGTATGCGGCTGTCGAGATGGTGGCACACCATCAGCATATCCAGATGCTCCTCGATCGTATTGACCGTGAACGGACGGGTCGGATTCGTGGAAGAAGGCAGAACGTTAGGATGCGATGCCGCGCGGATGATGTCCGGAGCATGGCCTCCTCCCGCCCCCTCCGTATGATAAGTATGAATCGTCCGGCCATTGATCGCCGCGAGCGTGTCCTCCAGGAAGCCGGCTTCGTTCAGCGTGTCGGTGTGAATGGCGACCTGCACGTCGAATTCGTCCGCTACGCGCAGGCAGGTATCGATCGCCTTCGGCGTAGTGCCCCAGTCCTCGTGCAGCTTGAGTCCGATCGCGCCCGCCTCGATTTGCTCGATGAGCGGAGCCGGGAATGAAGCGTTGCCCTTCCCGGTGAATCCGAGATTCATCGGAAACGCTTCGGCCGCCTCCAGCATCCGTCTCATATGCCACGCGCCCGGCGTACAGGTAGTGGCGTTGGTCCCGGTAGCCGGGCCCGTTCCTCCGCCGATCATCGTCGTGACGCCGGACGACAGCGCCGTCTCGATCTGCTGCGGACATATAAAATGGATATGCGAGTCGATGCCGCCCGCCGTGACGATTCTCCCTTCTCCGGCAATGACCTCGGTGCTCGCTCCGACGATCATCTCCGGGTGAACGCCGTCCATGATATCCGGATTGCCGCCCTTGCCGATGCCGACGATCAAACCATCCTTAATCCCGATATCGGCCTTGACGATGCCCCAATGATCGATAATAATCGCATTCGTAATAATCGTATCCAGCACACCTTCATCCCGGACGGCATGAGAGGACTGCCCCATCCCGTCGCGAATCACCTTGCCGCCGCCGAACTTGCACTCGTCGCCATAAACCGTATAATCCCGCTCGATCTCCGCCCACAGCTCCGTATCCGCGAGCCGAACCGCATCGCCCGTCGTCGGACCGAACATATCGGCGTAAGCGCCGCGATTCATGCTACTCACGGGACGCCCTCCATTCCGCCAGCCTGACGGCCGCCGCTTCGGGCAATGGCCCGGCGTCGGCCGGCCCTTCGGTCAGGCCGTTCAGGCCGAATGACCGTTTGGCGCCCCCGAGCTCCGTCAGCTTCACCGGCTTCTCTTCGCCGGGCTCGAACCGAACCGCCGTCCCCGCCGGAATATCCAGCCGCATGCCGAATGTCCGAACGCGCTCGAATTGCAGCTGCTTGTTGACTTCGAAGAAATGAAAATGCGATCCGACCTGTACAGGACGATCTCCCATATTGGCCACCCTAATCTCGACCTGCGAGCGTCCCGCGTTCAATTCGATCTCGCCTGCCCGTACACGATATTCTCCCGGTACCATCGCCTATTCAACCTCGCTTTCTCCGCTGCAGCGCCCTCTGCTCCAATTCATCGGTCCGTCCCGGTGACGGAGCATCAAATGATAGGCTGGTGCACAGTAACCAACTTGGTGCCGTCCGGGAACGTCGCTTCCACCTGAACCTCGTGAATCATCTCCGGAATCCCCTCCATGACTTGCTCGGCGGTCAGAATCTGCCTGCCGTAAGCCATCAGGTCCGCCACACTTCTTCCGTCGCGCGCGCCTTCCATAATCTCCGAGGTGATCAGCGCGACGCTCTCGGGATAATTCAGCTTCACGCCTCGCTTCAACCTGTCGCGTGCCAAATTCGCCGCAACCGTGATCAACAGTTTTTCTTTCTCACGCTCCGTCAACTGCATGCCTGCTCCTCGCTCCTTTACGCAGCATCGCGAACGACACCCAGGTCGCTACAAAAAATACGACCAATCCCAAGCCCAAATATACAAAATCAAGCCGCTCGGACCAGGCAACCCAGCTTCCCGGCAGTTTTTTCTCAAACAAATGCAGCATCTGTATGAATCCGATAAAGAACGCGGACAGCACCGAGACACCCGTCACAATCAGATTGTAGATCAGCCTCCTCCGAGGCGTTGCGGAAGACAGCCGGTAGGCCCGGCTCATCATCATGCCGTCGGTCGTATCCAGAAGCGTCATCCCGGCGGCGAACAGAAGCGGAAGCGACAAGATGCCGATCAGGGAGGCCGATTGGCCGGCGGCTCCGGCCGACAATGACAGCAGGCCGATCTCGGTAGCCGTATCGAATCCGAGCCCGAACAGGAAGCCGAGCGGATACAAATGCCAGCTCTTCCGTACGAGACGATAGAGAGGCTTGAGCATCACCGTCAGCATGCCGACGGGCATCGCGGACGAAGCTCCGCCCTCGTCGGGAGCGGATCCGCCGCGCGCTTGCCTGGCCTCGCGAATCGAGCGAACAAGCATCGCCACATTAACAAATCCGATAACGATCAGGAAAAATCCCGACACGAATGTCCCGATGATCGAACCGGCTTCCCGCAGCGTCTCGTTATTGAAAATATAAGTGTTGGCGGTGAGACCGATGGCCAGCACCATCAAAAAAACGACCGTTGAATGGCCCAGCGAGAAAAACAAACCGACGCCGTGCGGATTTTGGCGACTCGTTATCAGCTTGCGAACCGTGTTGTCGATCGCCGAAATATGATCCGCATCGAACGCATGGCGCAAGCCGAACGAATAGGCCAGCATGCCCAGCCCCCAGAAGACGGGGTCGCGCGCCGCAGCGACAAAAAATCCCGCAAAACCGAAAATATGGAGCAGCGACACGACAACAAAATACCTTTTCCACGGATAATTCAGATCTGGCCCCTCCTTCTTCTCTCGTCCTGCTGCCGCTTATCGGGTTAGATGGTTAAATATCGCATCACGTCCGGATTGTCGAGCTCCTCCTTGCCCCCGCTCCAGACGATCGTTCCTTTCTCCATGATGTAAAATACGTCGCCCACGCTGCGAACGAAGTCCAGACTCTGCTCGACGAGCAAAATCGAAGTACGGCCCTCATTGCGGATACTGCGAATAACGTCTTGAATATCCTGCACGATCGACGGCTGAATCCCCTCCGCCGGCTCGTCGAGAAGCAGCAGCTCCGGCTCGGAGACCAGCGCTCTGGCGAAGGCGAGCTGCTGCTGCTGTCCGCCGCTGAGATCGCCGCCTCTTCGTCCGTACATCGACGGCAGTACAGGGAACTTCGCGATCGCCTCGTGCGGTATCTCCTTGGACTTGCGCCGCTTCTTGTCGCGGCATGCTTCGAGTCCGATTCGCAAGTTCTCGAAGACGCTCAGTTGGCCGAAGATCTCCCGCCCTTGCGGAACGTACCCGATCCCCGCCTTTGCCCGCTCTCCCGAAGCCGATCGGGTCATGTCGCTGCCCTTAAACTTGACATGTCCGCGCTTCGTCTTGATGACGCCCATAATACTCTTGATCAATGTGGACTTGCCCACGCCGTTTCGTCCCATCAAGCAGACCACTTGACCGGGCTCCACCTTCAGGCTCACATCGCGCAAAATCATGCTCTCGCCATAGCCCGCCTCCAATGCTTCAACCGACAGCATACGCATCCCGTCCTTTGCCCTTGCCCAGGTACACTTCGGCCACCCGGTCGTCGCTCTGAACCTCGTCCATCGTTCCTTCCTTCAGAAGCTTGCCTTCGTGCATAACCGTCACCTTGCTGGCGAAGTTGCGCACGAACTCCATGTCGTGCTCGACGACGACGACCGTCCGCTTGCGGACGATCTCTCTCAACAGCTCGCCCGTCTTGTCCGTCTCCTTGTCCGTCATGCCGGCCACCGGCTCGTCGAGAAGCAGAATTTCCGGCTCCTGAAGCAGCATCATCCCGATCTCCAGCCACTGCTTCTGGCCGTGAGAGAGCAGCCCCGCCCGCAGGTGACGCTGATCGCCGAGACCGATGAGCGCCAGCTCCTCGTCGATTCGTTCGCGCTCGCTCTGCTTGAGGGACGCCCGCAGCGTCGCCCATACGCTGCGATTCTGCGACATGGCGATCTCCAAATTCTCCATTACCGTCAATTGCGCGAAGATGGAAGGCGTCTGGAACTTGCGCCCGATGCCGGATTTCGCGATCTTGTGCTCCTGGAGCTTGGTAATGTCCAGGGCTCCCGACCGACGGTTGAACGACACGCTCCCCGATACCGGCTTGACCTTGCCGCAGATGATGTCCAGCATCGTCGTCTTGCCCGCGCCGTTCGGCCCGATCAGGAAACGCAGCTCTCCCGGCAGCAGCATCAGATTCATCCCCTGTACGGCCTTGAACCCGTCAAACGCTACGGTTACTTCCTTGCAAGACAGAATGGGCGCCTGACTCATGCATATTCCTCCTTCCGCGTTTAAGACGGACAGCTTCGGTGCCGGATCGAATCAGACCGGCAATGCCGCCCGGCAGGAAAACCGTCACGACAATAAACAGTACGCCGAGGAAAATCGTCCAGAAATCCGGATAGGCCTCGGAAAGACCGCTCTTCGCGTAGTTAAGCGCCAGAGCGCCGATCAGAGCGCCGATCAGCGTGCCCCTTCCTCCGATCGCGACCCACAAAATCATCTCGATCGACGGTACAATGCCCATCATCGACGGCGAGATAATGCCGACATGAAGCACGAACAGCATTCCCGCTATGCCCGCCAGCGCACCGGAGAGGGCAAATGTCATCATCTGGTACGTCGCCGGATTGTAGCCGAGGAAGCGAACCCGGTTCTCCCCGTCGCGAATGGCGCGCAGCACCTTGCCCGTCCGGCTGTTCGCGATATAACGGCACAACATGAATACGAGCACGAGCGTCGCAGCCGTCACAAGATACAAAACAACCTTCATCGTACCCGACTTCAGCGGCTCGCCAAGCAGCCTGGTGAAGCTCGTCAGTCCGTTCGTGCCGCCCGTATAAGCCTGCTGGCCGATGAACAGCGTCGTCACGATAATCACGAGCGCCTGCGTCAGAATGGTGAAGTAAACTCCCTTGATCCGATTGCGGAACGTAAAGAAGCCCAGGAACAAAGCGAGCAGCGCCGGGATCAGGATGCCGAGCAGAACCGCGACGGGAAACGATCTGAACGGCTCCCAGAACCAAGGCAGCTTCGTTAATCCGCTCCAATCCATAAAGTCGGGCAAACGCGTCCCACTGGCCTCAAGCTTCAGATGCATGCCCATCGCATAGGCTCCCAGTCCGAAAAACACGCCATGACCGAGACTCAGGACGCCGGTATAGCCCCAGAGCAAGTCGAGACCGAGCGCCGCGATCGCGAACGCAAGAAACTTGGCAAGCAAATTAAGCCGAAAGTCGCTTAAATACAGCGGAGCGCAAAACAATACCGCTGCGGCTGCGATATAACCGAGCAGCAGCCAGAGTCTCCGACGATCCGCAAAAATCGACGTCATGCCATGCTCACCCCCACTTCGATGCAAATGATCTCATACGATCGTTAATCCAGTTGGCGCGTGCGAACCGCGAACAATCCCTTCGGCTTCCATTGAAGGAACGCCACGATCAATACAAAGACGAACACCTTACCGAGCGAAGCGTTCGACCACCATTCGAACATGGTGTTGAAGACGCCGATGCCAAGGGCCCCTGCTACGGTCCCGATCAGCTTTCCTACGCCGCCAAGGACGACGACCATGAACGCATCGACGATATAATAAGTGCCGATGTTCGGGCCGATCGGGCCGATCAGCGTCAACGCGCAGCCTGCGATTCCCGCAATTCCCGAACCGATCGCGAACGTCAATCCGTCCACGCGTCTGGTCGAGATGCCGAGACATGCGGCCATCTCGCGATTCTGCATGACCGCCCGCATCCGTCTGCCGGACGCGCTGCGATAAATGTACAAATACATGGCGATCAGACAGATGGCGACCAGCGCGAGGATAAACAGCCGCTTGTAAGGGAACACCACGCCGTCGATGATCTCCAGCCCGCCATCCAGCCACGACGGACTGCTCACGGCGACGTTGGGCGCGCCGAAGATCAAGCGCGCGACCTGCTGCAGAACGAGGCCGACACCCCAAGTCGCGAGCAGACTGTCCAGCGGACGGCCGTACAGATGCCGGATCAAGATCATTTCAAGCAAGTAGCCAATTGCGAACGCAACGAGGAAGCTGGCGAGGATCGCCGCGATAAAGTAGCTGTCGAAGGCCCCCTTGGGCATCATGTCCTTGAACAAATTCTGCGTCAAATAAGCGGTGTAACTGCCAATCATGATAAACTCGCCGTGCGCCATATTAATGACGCCCATGAGGCCGAAGGTAATGGCGAGGCCGAGTGCAATCAGCAGCAAGATAGAGCTGACACTCAAACAATTGAACAGCTGGGAGATCCATATCTCCATGATTTCGCCCCCTCCCTGCGATGAAGGTAAAGCGGGAGTGCGCCGTGTCGTCGAAGATCTCGCCGTGCGCTGCTCCCGCCCAATCGGTTGCCCTTATGCCTAGAGGTTTAGGATCCCGAGCTGAGGTCGCCTGCCCAGTCGTAGCCTTTGAGATACGGGTCCGGCTTCACCGGACTGCCGGAGTTCCACAGCTCCGCGATCATGCCGTCGGACTGAATCTCGCCGATCCGGACCGTCTTGTAGATGTGTTGAGTCTCCCCGTCAACCGTGACCTTGCCTTCCGGAGCGTTGAATTCGATGCCGTCCGCGGCTGCCTTCACCGCGTCCACGTCGAAGGAGCCTGCCTTCTCTACCGCCGTCTTCCACAGGTAGACTGCCGTATAGCCCGCTTCCATCGGGTCGCTCGTCACGCTGTCCGCGCCGTACTTCGCCTTGAAGCTCTCGACGAACGTCTTGTTCTCCGGCGTGTCGGTTGTCTGATAATAGTTCCAGGCCACCAGGTGTCCGGCCAGGAAGTCGGCGCCGATGCCCTTGACTTCTTCTTCGGCGATGCTGACCGACAGCGTCGTCAGATCCTTGGCGGCAATGCCCGCATCCTTCAGCTGTTTAAAGAACGCAACGTTGCTGTCGCCATTCAGCGTGTTATACACGACGTCCGGCTTCGCCTCCTTGATTTTGGCGATAATCGTCGTATAGTCGGTATGACCGAGCGGCGTATACTCTTCGGCGACAGTCTCGCCGCCCTTGGCCGCCAGCTGCGCCTTAATGATCTTGTTCGCCGTGCGCGGGAATACGTAGTCGGAGCCGAGCAGGAAAAACTTCTTCTTGCCTTGCTCCAGCAGGTAGTCGACCGAAGGCACGATCTGCTGGTTCGTCGTAGCGCCGGTGTAGAAAATGTTAGGAGAGGATTCGAGGCCTTCATACTGAACCGGATACCACAGCAGGCCGTTAAGCTCTTCGAATACCGGCAGCATCGCCTTGCGGCTCGCGGATGTCCAGCCGCCGAATACCGTCGCCACCTTATCTTCGGAAATCAGCTTGCGCGCCTTCTCGGCGAAAGTCGGCCAGTCCGATGCGCCGTCTTCGATAACGGGTTCGATCTGCTTGCCCAGAACGCCGCCAGCGGCGTTAATCTCGTCGATCGCCATCAATTCGGAGTTTTTGACCGTCACTTCGCTGATGGACATCGTGCCGCTGAGCGAGTGCAGAATGCCAACCTTGACCGTGCCGCCTTCACTTGCTGCGGACGAAGAGGCCGGCGCCGAGGAAGCCGGTGCCGAAGACGAGGCCGAGCCGTTCCCGTTATTGCTGCCGCATCCCGCCAGGACAAGACTCACCGCTACGGCCAACCCCATGCCTTTAAACCAATTTTGTTTTCTCTTCACAACTCCACTCCCTTTTCCCAATCCCATTGTATTTCCGAACATTTCTGTTTATTTGTTTGGTAACCGTTCGGATGTATGTATTATAGTGTTTGATTTATTTTTATGTCAATATATCTTACATTAAAATGTTTATTCTTATTAAAAAAGCATAATTTGAGTTAGATGAAAATAAAATATTGTGTACAAAAAGAGATTAAACCTATCATAAAATTGCATTTTTACGCAGCGGGAATAAAAATAACAGCATTTATGTTATAAAATATGACTTTAGAGATTAATTGTCGACATGATTAAGCAGCGCTTACCCAAGCTTTCTGGTAACCGCGTAGACGAGAGGTTCCTTGATCGGTTGCTCACTCCAGCAGCGCAGGGAATGTGACGGGGATAGCGTCTTCCTTCTATATAGGCGGCTTGGTCGGGAATCAGCGGCTCGCCAGCCAAGATCTGCAATAGCTACGCGACGGGAACGGTAAAGGGGAGAAAACGGAGGGCAAGTAAATATCCACCCTTCTTACGCGCGGCGGAAGGCAGGACTTCTTTTTAATCATGAAGCATCGCCGTCCCTCCCCACCTGCGATGTTTTTCAAAACGAGTATGTAGATGCTGGTATTAGTGCCATTAGCATTGGAGGACAGCTGGCATTGCAAAACTTCTGATAAGATGCAGAAAAAGGGCTGGTTGATGAGGTTTTAGTTTGGAGGATAAATCGACTGGCTAGGAATACGCTGGATCCACTCATCACTATTGAGGATTGGAAAGGGCTGAACAGATGATGAAGCCTTAGGTGGACCTCAGTATATCTCTCTCATTTCGCAGGAGAAATTAGTTCAGTTTCTATTAAAAATGGATAAGAAACCTTGGATAATTGATGAGGAATTCAGATAAGAAAGGTGCAACAGCCTTTTTTCAGACAGAACCCTCACTACCGAAACAGCGGCTTTTGCTGTGAATCGGTAAAAGTAAATTTAAGTAATCTACCTCCAATGCAATCAAACTACAACATTGGAAAATTATTGTTGTAAGCTTGGATCTCAAGAAAGTATAATAAACTTAGTGCTACTATATAACTCTATATCAGAAAAGGGATCTAGATTATGTCCGATAGTTATTTGAAACCAGATAAACTAACAAAAGGTGTTATTAGCACAATTCTCGAAAATAATTGGAAAGATATACCTCATATTAATAAATCAGACTTGAGAGAAATTCATCAAGTACTAATTGAACATGACCTCTTTGGTGAAGTTGCAGAAAATATATACGTTCCTATTGCGGAAGAGAAAGAAGAGTTGAGTGAAAAATTATTACAAGGAATTCAGTTACATTTAGATAGAGGTAAGGAAGAACCACAAAATAAACTAAACCATGTATCGTTATTTCCTCAAAATGGGTTTATTCTAAAAGATGGTATTCACGGTGCCGCTTTTGGAAGATTTCAGTATGTATACCGATCAAAAGGTATTCGTATCTTTTGGTTTGAATCCGGATTAATTGAGCACCGCCCTGTCTACTCCACTATTGATGGACACGGATTTCAATATGCTGCTGAAGAGTTTGATGGTTGCAACATTTTTGATGACATAGAACTAGATGACATTGAACATTCACCTTTAGGTGAGGCATTTGGAAATGGTAAAATACTTATTTCGAATTTGGCGAGAATAAAAAAAGATTTTGTTAGAGATTATCCCATTGAATATCTGTTATATCCACCAGACGTAGAAGAACTTTCTTCCTTCTCAGTCCAATTGCGTGAGCAAATTTGGGATTCTATAATTGAGTTGATTAAAGAACTTGCAATTAACACAAAATCCGAGGATGAACGAGCAGACCTTCTTAAGTATTTAATCGACTTTATGGAGGAACAGAATATTCAGCCTAATGCATATCACATAATTACATTGTTTGACTTCTATAAGGAGAACCAATCAAAAATTAATCAATCTGATTTTGCTGAGTTATTATCCCTTGTAAGAAAACAAAGCTCCCCTTTAGATGTTACTTTTAATCCCATTGAAGCAAATCTGCTTATTAAACATTTGGAGCAAATACCTTCGGGTACAGAAAATGCCGGAGCTTATCATGATCTGATTTTTAGTTGTTTAACACAAGTTTTCAAAGGGAACTTAAAAAGAGGACAAAAGGAAACCCCTATAAATGAAGGAAGAAAAAGGATAGATATTACTTTCGACAATCATGATAATACAGGGTTTTTCGCATTTATTAGAGATCGTTATCAAATTTTTTGTCCCAAGATATTTATCGAATGCAAAAATTACTCCTCAGATCCTCAGAATCCTGAAATCGACCAATTACTTGGAAGATTTGGACAGTATTCAGGTAAGTTTGGTATTCTCTTGTGTCGCCATATTACTGATTACGCTAAATTGTTACGACGTTGCAAGGATGCTATGCACCAATCTAAAGGTCATATTATTTTTTTAGAAGATGCAGACATAATAAATTTATTAAAGTTAAAGGAAGTCTCTGATGAAGAGGGTATTTTGGATTATCTATCAAATAAATGGGATCAGTTGATACTGAATAACTAATATTAATCTAACTATATTTTTCATGCATCAACAATACGGAGTTTTTGTTCTTTAGATTCACCCCTTTCTCGATTCGGAAGAAGGGGCTTTTGTTATGAGCCGCCAACAACCCGCTTCGAAGCACCTCCTCATTTTGTTGAATAAATCACCCCGCAGAAGCCCGTTTACGCATTCTTCCGACCAGAGTGTGACCTACCTGCTCCTATCGTCTGCATCTGCAAATACAGGTTCCTGCAGGTTTTTCTTTAAACAAACATGCCCCGCTTGTAATACGGTTCTACGGTATCATAGCAAAGGCGAAATTTATGGCGGCGCTGCGTGCTTCTCCTGTATATAAAAAGCCAACCCCTAAATGAGATCAGCTACAAAAATGTGCGTATTTTGTCTAAGCACTCATTAACTAATTCATTCGGGGCTTTTCCGACAATGTCAATGCGTCTAGCTCGCCAATCAAGATTTTTGATCTGATCCGTTAAAATGACCCCGTCAAACACCAACCCTTTGGGGAGCAACACTTCAAACCCCCAGCCTCGAACCGTATGAGTGATTGGGCAAACTGAAACAAAACCCGTCGTTTCATTAAACGATTTTGGTGAGAGCACGATTGCAGATCTTCTACCGGCTTGTTCGTGACCTGCCTGGGGGTTAAAGTTTATCCATACTAGATCTCCTCGATCTGCACTCATCTAAAGCAATTCCTTCCCTTCTACACCAAAATCGATTTCATCGTGTCGATTTTCCGGTTTGCATTGGGCCAACAATTCTTCCAATGTCGGCTTTTTCTTTTTAGGGATTACGATGAGCGAATGATCATCACCCACAATCAAGTCAACTTCCGAACCTTGGCTGATCGCAATCTTTTCCGCGATCTGGCTGGGAATGCGAATGCCTAGACTGTTTCCCCACTTTTGTACGGTGGTAGACATGGTGAGTCCCCCCTCTTTTCGACTTCTTTCTCTCATTTTATCACACCTCCAACTTCGGCGTATATACCAGTATATACGCCGAAGTTGGAAATGATACCTTAACGAGGAAAAGGGGCAACACAACTGATATGAAGGTAGCCGTCAATCTCATGATTCTGACGCTGATTCGCTTAAGAGATAGAACTTTTGAAAAGTCCCAATTGATACGTATAAATACTTGGATGTCCTAAATCTTAACGGAAAATTATATGAAATCCCATTACCAGATTTCAATCCCGATCTCAAATACGTATGTTTTATCCGTGAGCAGCATAAACCTTACCCTGATGTAATTGATGAGAACGAAAGCATGATCCCCTTTTATACAATTACAATTAAGAACATGAAAAATGAGAAAAAAAATAAGAAACGTTGCGTACAAAAACCACGGGATACAGTACTCGATGATTTGGAACGCGATTATAACGGTAAAAAGACGACTTTTCGTTGGCCTTGAGGTTAGGTAGCTGTCCGGCGTCCTAAAAAACCGAATGCTCGTCAGCACGTGCCCGCCTGCACGGGCGATCTTCCCCCCGATAAACCTGCTCCTGAAGCATCACCCGCATCATTTAATGAGGGTAAGTCACTCGCCCGAACGACAGCTTCTTGTCGGCATGGTTCCCATTATTATTACATTGTTTATGCTTCAATCCTCTTCAATATTTCCTTCGCTTTTGCTTTTATCTCGTTACTAATACTGGGATGACTCGACTCGATTGCCGCTCTTAACATATCTCGTTCCCAGTAGTTCGAAAAGATTTCCAAGGTGTAACTAATTCGTGTAATTTGACCATTAATAGAACTCGCTCTCGGATTCGACTCGAGTAACTTCTGAGCCAGTCGCTTCTTATTAGCAGATGTTTGGTGTTCATAGTAACGACGATAATCCTCGTAAAACTCAACAAAAATTGAGAGGCCCACTGATACTCTGGCACGATCAAAAGTGACCATTAAATTGAATCTCCTTGAATGTTTACATTTATCTTGGATAGAACCTTGCGGCGCTTAGTACAGCACCAATTTTTCGCCGTCACTTATGGTAAATTCAGCTTAACGTGCCCATCGGCGAAATTCCTTGCAATATTGCACGAAAATTTTCGCCGTTGCTTGTGATAGGTATGAGCTTAACGGGTCTATCGGCGAAAAATGCGCCGCGGCGCATAACTTCCAACCTTTACACCCACCTGCGGTTCTGATCAAATCTGCTTAATATGCACGGAAGGCCGTCGAAGTTCTCCGCGACCTTTGAGTGATTCAACTAATCGTTTCCCGTTAGATTCCTGTAGATGGATAAATTTCAACTTTGTAAAAAAGAAGCGCCTCTGTACGATGGAAGTACGCTACGAGTCAAAGCCCTTTAATGCCATCACCCAGGAGGACCCCCCATAGCTGCAACGAAATAATGAGCCTAATCCGACAGTGCTCGCATGATGTTGGATTTCGCCTCTGCCGCAATCGCTTCATTCCCGTCATTGACCGCTTGCATCAAGATCAGTACGGGGATGTATACTGCGATCAGCCGCGCCAGCAGCTTCGTTTCCTCGTCCGCTCCTCCGTAAGTTTCGAAAAACACGCCGCGAGCGTAAGGTGGTAAAAAGCTGTAAGCAACGCTCAAATCGCAAGCCGGATGGCCTACGCTCAGATCGCCCCAATCAATGATGCCGGAAACGATCCCGTTCTCATTCACAAGCATATTTTTGAAATGAAGATCGCCATGTAGCAGTGCAATCACTGCCTCGACACGGTCCGTTTGCAGCCTGCTAATATACGCTTCGATCACACCGGACTCCTCCGGCGACAAGTGCTCAACCACCTTCGATAGAAAGCCCTCCAATTTCACTTTGCGCGACGCGATGTCCGTCAAGCTTCGATGATCTTGCTGAACTCCGCACTTCAGCGCCGCCTGCACCGGAAATTCATGCAATCTCCGCAAAAATTTCGCCAGCGTCTCTGCCGATAAAGCCCGGCGTTCTTCCGTCAAACCGATGGGGAAATCTCCTGGCACGTAGGCATAGCCAAGAAATGGTGCCGGGTATCCGTCACTTGCTTCGCCATAAAACAACGGTTTCGGATAGGGCATGGTCATATATGCCTCCAACTTCGGCAGCAGCTTCCCTTCCATACGAATCGAGCCAACTGCAATCGTTCTTCTTGGAAACCGGAACACATACTCGTCACCGATGAGAAAAACCGTATTGTCCCAGCCCCAGCCCAATCGCTTCACTTGCTTCGATGACAGCTGAGGGAATTGTCTGCCGATCAGCATCCGCGCCTGCTCTTCGTTAACCTCCCACTCCGCATCCCATACATTCGTTCCTCCCATGAAATGTCCGCCTCCTCATTCCTTACTTTATTTAGACGTTTACATTCCCTGGAAGTTACGCATAACTGCCCGTTAGCTTAACAAAGGTTTCCCGCCGCGCGGTGGCATTCCGGTCTTCAAATGTGTTTTTGCAGTTCAGCTCTGCAACGTAGAGCTTACCGAACTACTGCCGGAAACCACGGGATCGGAAGCAATAGGGCAAGTTCTCCATAAACCCTTCTTGATCGTTCACCAAATTCAAGTTTGAAACTATCCCGCTTCTCCCCTATGCTTTACTCGAATTGGGACTTGTACAATATGGGGGGATGGACTAATGGAATGGGATGAATTGCGGAGCCGCTTCGATAGGCTCTATGTCGCTCAAGCATCTAATGCTGGTGTAGGCGAGCAGTCGATTGACAATTATGATTATCAAGCTGAGTTGGTAAAGCTTTATGATCGCTGGGCAGTGGTGAATACGGAAGGCAACTTGCTTGGTGATTCAATGTGATTAGACGTTTAGAGCAGCGGAAGGCTCCACCTAAGTGGATCCAGATATACCAAAAGAGCATGTGCGCCACATCAAATAATGCTCCAATTAGGGAGCAAGATTGAACAAGTCGAATTTATAATAATTTCCCTCGGCTAGAAGACTTGCTCTTTCCAAAACATTCATTGAAGAGTTGTAACTTCTCTCAAATGACTTCCTTTCATTTTCACTAAGTGATTCTATATAACTTGGCGTAAAAAATACATTTTCAGTATTCTCGATAACGAGGTAATTTAAATATTTTGTAAGTTTCTGGTCGTCCAGAGCATCCAAAGAATTGAAATAATTTTGATATACCTCCGAATCAATATTCAAATACGAAATTAATATATTTGTAGTCCCCTGTGGTGTAGGATATATGTTAAGAAATATTGAGGGCATTCTGTCATTTTTGGTACTGAAAGTGTCATTCATGACTTTTCCATTAATATCGTATCGAACAGTAAAAGACGAACATGCTGCAAACTTTACTCCGTATTGAAGTTCCCGGTGAATGGTTCTCACCCCTGTGTAGTCACCGTTTTGAAAACCTTGCTTAAATAATTCATATTCAATTTGATGATCATTTACATCTGACATTGCTACACGATACATATATACAAATTGTGGGTCAAGCATAATTCTAGGTCTTTGTGCAAACATCCGTTTGACATTTTCCAATTGTCTTAGCTTTTTATGCATTTCAACTGCAAGAGCTCTAAAAGCAAATAAAAATTTTTGCTGAATATCACCGGTGTAATCGAAAAGTTCAATTGGTTTAAATAATTCCGTATCATGAAAATCGCAAAAACCAAAAAAGGTGCTTGCATCGTTCTTTCCAATTTTTTTAATAACTGAAGTAGGTCCAGAATCAACTACCTCTGGTTTGAAATAATATAGATGCCCATTCTCACAAATGACATTTAATATTCTATTGTTTTGTAACGAATGAGCGTTTTTAATCGGACCACTACATTGGTTATTTTCAAATGCAAAGCATGTTCTGAAGTCAGTAGCCGCATAAAATTCACGGATCAAGTGATTTACCCTGCCCAGGCTAAACCCTTTAGCCATTGGAGCTGAAGTATCTTTTTTTGCCTTCTGATAGCAACAGAACTTAAATTTCTTGTCCAAATGGCATGGACAAGGTTCATACGGTTCAATAGTTAAATTTCGATTATTTCCTGTATATATCATAATTCATCCCCCCCAAAGACAGAGTACATTATTTTCCATTTTTCGGCAACTTGGAAAATTACGCTCGAAGGGAAAGTTTATGCGGCGGAAGGAGAACTTCTCTTTGGTACCCTTATGATGCAGATTATCTTTTTAAAATTTGCTATAATTACCATAATAAAAAGGTTGGGGGGGATGCTGCTATGAATGTCCAAAAACTAGGACAGATACTGAATGAAATGTACAATAAGGCACCAAACGGTGACCGAGTTACAAATATCCACCTTTTCGGCATCAAGTTCGCTGAAATAATTCTTAAAAACCATTTTAGTGTAAAGTCTATAGTCGAGTGTTCTGGCATTAATGTCTCTTACGCAGCTGAAGTGAGTAAAGGAGTTCGTCTTGCCCGATATGTGACACCTAAAGAATAAAGATTTATTCAAATAGTACATTGTCACATACCAGTCTAAGAAAACGCTCCGGAGGCACTTCATGGCAAATTACTTTTTTAAAGCGAGCAAAGATATTGAGCAACAAATTGTTGAATTATACAATTTTCTTTGGCCAACAGCATCTGCACTTTGGAATTTTAGATGGCAAGTCCGGGGATACTTAACGGTCAGACCTGATGCCAATACTGATGAATTATCTGGAAGATTTGTTCACGGAAGTGGGCTGCCCAACGTCGATTATAAAGCATCTTGCGTTAATCAAGATTGGGATGAGCAACTCGAAATATTTGCTAGATTTCTTATTGTTAACCTTTTTGCATTGCATGAGAGTTGGACAACGCAAGTGTTAACAACATTGGGTTACGGAGCAACAGGAATCAAACAATACGAAAAACAGTTGCAGTTCCCAAAGCTGACGCATCGGGTCGCGTTTCGGGAATATGGAACGCAATCAATAACATTTGTAGTCCTGAGTCAGCTGTATTAAAAAACACATTTTACTCGTCATTTATTTCGTCAAGGAAGTATTCAGCCAACAAGCTAGATAACTTAATGCGGTGCTATCGATATTTTAAAGAATGCCGTAACTGTATAATGCATAATGGTGGAGTTGCTGACCAAAAGCTTCTTGATGCATATAATGATTTTGCAATCGTAGCAACTGTAACAGATTTAGGAGTTGAAGAAGTACCACTCCATTCGTCTGTAACAGCTGTTGGAGAAAAGGTAAGATTACATCTTCGGGGAATTGTAGGCCTAGGTGATGTAATTATTCGAATCGTTACTACTTGCGACTCAGAATTATTGAAGTCACAACTTGCTGAACAGGATTTTTTAAATCGATGGAAAGCTAAACATCAAACTACTAGGACATTGAAAACAAAATATGTACATCAACGTAATGCCCAATTAAAGAGGTTAATTAATCAGGTCTATTATATAAGCCCAAACAACATCGTTGAAACGGAAGGCTTCCTAAAGAGAAAAGCTTTAGTTAACTAGTTCCCCCTGATAAATTCGATTTTGAAAAAAGGGAATTCCAAGCAGAGGCGATCAATCGGAGTTTGGACGGTCCCATGGTCCCTTCGTGGGGATTACTTGGCCATTTGGGCTGCTTTTCTAAGGTTATGAACCCAGATTCCGAAGCCGATCCAGGTTTTGGAACCAACAAGGCCCCTGTACCGGCTTCGACTCAGGCCGTACTTGCGTTTAAGCAAACTGATTTTCGCTTCCCCTGCCGCGCGATAGCGCTGTAGGTTCTGAAACCAGTGCTGCTTCTCGTATTCGGTTCGTTTCTTGCCTTTCTTACCGCGAATGGGCATGCTGACTCGCGCAACACCAAGGGCCACAGCCGCTTTTTCATTCGCCGCACTCGTAAAGCCGCGATCCGTTGCCACCGCGTGCGGTGCCTTGGCGAATCGGGCGATGTGCTGCTCAACCGCCGGCACGAACAAGTCGTCGTCGGACGGGTTTCCCGCATAAAGCGCATAGCCTGTGACGAAGCCGCTTTCCGTCTCGTCGATCCGAACCTTGTAGCCGAACTCTGCCGTCTTGCCCAGCTTGCCCTTCTTGATTGGCCGGGCTTCCGGGTCGAAGAAACTAACGATTCGCTCGGGAATGATGCGATTGCCCGAGACGACTTGACGTGCTTGCGCGACCAACTTACGCGTGAGCGACGCGGCCTCCGCAAGCTTGCCCTTGAGCGTAGACGCCGCTTTCTTCCCTTTCTCTTTGATCGCATCGGCCGCTTGCTCCACCTGCTGGCAGACACCTTCCGCCAGATCGGCTACGTCTGTCGTAATAGCATTCAGTTCTTCCCATGACTGCTGAGTGCGGCGGCGAAGGAGCTTGGCAATGGAGAGGATTTTACCTTTGATTTCCTTGCTCTTGTCTTCAAAGCGTTGCGCCGCATGGGAAGTGACTTGGCGAATCTGCTTCATGAGTCGATTCATCGCCCTGACACCATCTTGCAGCAACGTCGCGTCCGTCGGATGATGAATGTCGGATTCGGTCACCGTCGTGTCCATACGCAGTTTTCGTGTACGCAGCACTTGTTTTTCGCGGAGCGTCTGCAGAAGGGACTCGTTGAGCGCTTCGGTCATGGCTTCGCCGTAACGCTTGCGTGCCTTGACGAGTGTGGTGGAATCCGGTACTTTCGCATCCAGATCGATATGGCAAAAACGCCGCCAAGTGAACGAGTCGCTGACTTCCTGAACGAGCGTTTCGTAGCCGAGATTGTATCGGTGCTTGAGGTACATCAGACGCAAATAGGTCGCCGCCGGGACCGTCGGTCTACCGCGGCCCGAAGGATGGGCTTTAAGGAAGGGGGTAAGAAAAGCCGGGGCATCCAGTAACTCGTCGATGGCAGCTAGTTCGTCTGGCAGCTTACGCAGCGGCTCGGGCAGAAGCGCGTCCCAGAGTGTCAGTTGATTGTTTTCGATTTTTAACAAGGAAACCACCTCAAAAGAAGGATTTTGAGGGGCGATGCCGAATTCGTTAGATACGGAATTCGCCCTCATATGGATTGTTATCTCGACAATAACAATTTCCATTTGAGACGCTGAATCCCTTTTCCTTTTGCCCATTTATCCCGATTTTTTCAGGGGGAACTAACTAATTAGCTTAGTAATACGATAGGGACCTCATAAGTTACATGCCCCAATTACAATTTCAATTTTTCGCCGTCACTTATGTCACTTTTCCCCAATAAATCTTGAACGCCCAGTACACCTGCTCCAGCAGGAGCACATGCATTGGTTGGTGCAGGAAGGTCAGGCTCGCTTTCAACGAGTAGGCTGAGCAGCTTTTCTAAATGGAGCCGCTTCCATTACTAAATATGGAGAAAGGGCTTTTCCTTTGTCCGGAAGAGCCCACGACTTGTTTTGAAAAGGAAGTTACTCTTTTATAATATCCTCACGTTGGGAAATATCATCATGATTTAATTTCGCAGAAACTTTCATATTGCTTTCCTGCTTAGCCCTGTTCATAAAATAAAACCAATCCCAAATCAGAAAAGCGCTGCTTCGGTGTTTGAAAAGGTCATTTTGAAGTTTCCTTGAACCTGCTTCAAGAATTGTTGCAGGTGTACTTGCCGATTTTGATTCTTCGACCAGGGCATCCGCTTGATTTAAAATATTTTCCAATCGTATCATGGATTCGAGGTTTTCAGATAACCGTTTATGAAGGTAAATTGTTACTGGAACAAGCGGCGCGAAAAATAGTACTAATGATTCAACAAACGATTTGTTGAAAATAATCGATATCACAAAAAATAGCATCACCGACAACCAGAAGAGCAAGATCAAGAAATATTTAAATTTAATTCTGATTTGTTCATCATAGCTTGCATTTACTTTTTGACAGAGTACTCTCCCAACAGCAATGTTTAGGTCTGCATATTCCGTAGGGTACCAATCCTTTAAGTTTTCAAGTGATATATTATTCTGTTTATATTTTTGTGAAAAATATGAATAATCCCTGATCGCGTGTTCCCTTGCCCCACTTATCTCTTTATTCCATGGGATTTGAAGTACGTAGGTATCGAAGAACTCTTGAATTTTCGCTGCGCACTCACGTTTATGTTTGATGATCTTCTCAAAAAAAAGCGTATTAACTAATGTGATAACAACAGCGACCAATATAATCAAACCGAGGAATGGATCGCTTAAATTTGCCATTTTCAAAAAAGGCAGTAGTGCAGGGATCAGGATGCAACAAAAAAATTGATAATGAGAAATATTTTTCGCTTCTGAATATAACTGCCGTTGCGCGGCAAGCAGATCAATACTTCGTGCTTCATTTTGCCGTGTGGCTATCCCATTATCATTCATATTATTGTACGGTGTATTCGGGGAAGTTACTTCCGAATATCTCCCTCCATTTATTGATTGCTGATTTATGATCGCCATCCGTTTCAAATTGCGAAGCATCGACAGTTTTGTAGTAGTCAGTGAGTGCCTTTGATGAAATTTTTTGTTTATCCTCATAAGTAAGGTTATTGAGATTACCCTGAATTCTTTTGGGATCTTGCACATCGCTGTAGACCGCAGAGGAGAGATGCAATAAGACATCTCTCACTTGCCAATCAATGTAGTTTGGTGTTTCTTGTTGGGAATCAAAAAAAGAAAGTAAGATGCATTCAAGTAAATAGGACGGCATTGTAGGCATTGTTGCACGCCTGTTCCAGTACTTAATGATCCGAATTGCGTCCAAAACTTTACCGTTGTGTTTTGTATTTATCCGTTTTGCATTGTCTCTATCTAATCGGGGGTCGGTTTTTTTCCAATTGCCATTACCGTCGGGTATAAGGTAATAGGTTCTACCATCATACTCGGGCTTTGTCATAAAACATGGGGCGATATCAAAATTCCAAGTGTATGTATTGAGTTCCAAAGTAGCGGCCTCTTGGTTTCTTTTGATTTCTGCTTTTTTATATTGTGATATGGTGGACAACTCGGAAATAAACTTATTAATCACTTTCCGAGAATTGATTTTTTTTGTGTAATCGTGGCAAAGCGGCAACAGGGTAGTGGCCGAGTCAGGAACAGTTAATTCAATTGCGCCGTTAGAATTTGTTTCATAGGAACCACCTTGAGCACTTAAACCGATCATAATGTCAATATCATCAAGCTCACGGATTTTTGTTCTCCTTGCGAATGACCCGAAATGGATATCAATTTCAGAATACATTTTTGGTAATCCAGCTTTAGATTCAAAGGTGTCGATTTGTTGAATTAACCAATCTCGACTCCTTCTTGCTTTAGAAGTTTCATCGGGGTCTAAGTTAACAATATTTTTCATGAATTCTTTAAACGCAGTATTCACAGTAGTAGCCATTAAGACCCTCCTTTATAGAGCTTTAGACTCACCTCCCTCTCAATTATATGATAGTATAGGAGTTCTTTCCACATAAACTGTACGACGAGTTATAACCTTAACTTTCGCAGCTTTAATTTGGTAATGAAAAACTTGATATAGTCGGATAGACCAGCACTCAATGCTGCAGCGTACGTTGAACAAGCATCGTAACACCTCCCGATAGTGACGCGATCTTCCTCTAAAGCCGTTCTTCCTCATCTGGCTCTTGGATAAACTTTTCACGTCCAACAAGCGGGTAATGCGTAAAAATTCGCCGTCACTTATGGTAGGGTTCACCTCGTTTGGAACTTCGGCAACGATTTCCCCACATTCAATAAAAAGAGCCCACTCACCTATCACGAGAGTGGGCTCCTGCCGAATGGCGTTCAGTTCTTGCAACCGTTTTTGTCACATGTGATCTTGGAGTGACAGTCAACCCAATGAGTAGGATTCTCCCTGGTATCAAATCCACAGCCAGTTCTACCACCTTTGACCCCACTGTGCACGATGTCCGTCGGAGTATGCTTTACTGCCATTCCCTCACCTCCCAAAAATCCAATATTGGATAAGTAATACAATTATAATAACAGACAACCAAAACAAGAACAAGAGTTCCTGTGTTTGGATTTATAGCACTTCATTGTAGATGTCATTTCTTCAACAGACTCACACTAATTCCGAAAACCTAGCTTTCAAGAGCTTTTCCTAAGAACCGTATAGGAAAGATAGCAGATCGTCCTACTGCGTTCTCAGTAGGATCGCCGTAAATCGCCTAATATGGCTGATCACGGACTTTGGCGAGACGCCTTCCGTTTTCCATACGTGCTACACTTAAATTGTCTCCGCGGACGACTTAACCAGCTACGAAAGGTGTTGAGTCCATGTCTTACCCGCTCGATCCCCTTGAACAATTCGTAGTCAAGGAGGATCAAATCGTACAGCGTATCCATACCTGCGAGGAAATCATAGCTATTGTACTGGACATGGTCTATAGACAAGGGCAACCTGCCCTACATATCGAAACCGTCAAAGAAGCACTTCTGTCCATATTGAGGCTCCAACAGGATATGCAAACTGAACTATTGTCTCTGCGGCTGGAAAAGCGAATCTTGGCTCATACAAGCGCATCAGCTTAGATTGTTTATCCAAGCAGTTGAAATCTGTCCCGAACCCGAAAAAAATGAACCCGAGAGACAAGAAAGCTGGTTTATCCTCGGGAGGTGACAGAGATGAGCGAAGTATTGAAAGTGTATGAACAATTCGTGACAGAAGAAAATCAGCTATGCAGACGTATCGAGACGCTCGACATTATACAATCCTACATCCTGCATACTGTGCACAAGCATGGCCCTGATCTGGACACGTTAACTGTTGAAGATGTGTTGATGTCGATTCATCGCATTCAACAAGACCTGCAAACGGAGCTTATTCATGTTCGGTTGGAGAAAAGCGTCCTTTCCCACAAGCACAACAGCCCTAAAGATCCCGACACAGAAAGTGGCGAAGCAGTCAACCGCCGAATAGAAGCTGCTATTTGTACTTGGATGCCTCCCAGTCAAAAACGCTTCGAATCATTTTCAATACCATAGCCTTGTCCTGGTTGGAGCGGGAAGACAGCAGTGCATGAATCTTCGCTAGATCATCCTCCCGCTTCATTGGGTCGATGTAACGGAATAGTTCCTCCATGGACACACGGAGTCCAGCGGCGATCTTCTCTAAGCTCTCAACCGTCACATTCTTTTCGCCGCGCTCCACTTGTCCGATATAATTCGTATGTAATCCAGCTAACTCACCTAGCTGTTCTTGGCTTAGATTACTTTCTCGTCTAAGCAGGCGTATTCGTTCGCCCAAACGATGTACAAGGTTTGTCACTTTACCACCTCAACACAAGCTTAAATGAGGCTCTAATGACAATTAACAAACTATAGATGTTACTTGACCGAAATGCAAATCAATAGTTATGATATCGGTAAGAAGTCATATCTATAGTGGGTAGGGAGGGCTAATATATGCACGATCAGACTACCAATGAGAAGAAATACATCATGGTTAACAAAGCGAATGGAGCCAGAATCGAGTGTACCGAAAAATACTTGGCGAGCTGGCTGGCACGAGGCTTTGAGGTGGAGGAAATCCGTCATGACGGAGCAATCAAATAAGCAGAATAACCGCTTTTGTACAAGCTGTGGTGTTCAATTGCAAGCTGGCATGTATTTCCATGCTTGCGGAACTCGCATTGTCGCCATCGACAACCCGACCATAAGAGGCTCAGCCTTGATTCAAAAACAAGGCATTCTAAAAAGAGTGGGCGGGATAAAGTGGCTGGCCGTCCCACTTTTGCTGGCCATCGTCTTCGCAGTAATTATTTTCAACCAGTCCACGGATAACATACCGTCATCTGCAGAGCCTGTCCATACCCAGTCTAGCTCACCGGTTACGATAGCAGATACTGCCGAAGATCAACGAAATGTCACGGATGACAAATATTTGAATTTAGACAAAATCAAGCTAAAATCCTTGCTCCAAACCTACACGGAGCAAAATTTGACCTATGGAGAAGTAACAGATGGTTACATATTGTTGCTTAGCAACCCATCAGAAACCTTTTCATTCACACTAACTGGTGAAAATCTAGACCATGTAGAGAGTGTAATAATCTCACTGAATCCCTCAATAGAAAGCAATGTCGAACTGCTCTCAGCTGCTTTCTACTATTTGCTCAGAGACGAATCTGAGTTCAATGACGTTGCAAGATGGCTTGATAATCAAATTAGGTCTGCTCTAGCCAGTGGTAAGGACATGCTGAACAGCGATGATCCTCCAAAAAGTAATCTTGTGTTAGAAGACCAAGCTATCGGGTTCACTGCTTTATTTTATAACCAGTTCATGATTTCGATATCCCGAGAGAAGATAGTGCTTGACTCTCCTGACGTTACTACCAAAGAAAAGTCTAGTCAAACACCTCTAGCCACTGAGGCAGAACCAGAATCTGGCCCCTACTTCAACACTACGGATGCGGACTTATTAAAGGCTGTACGAAACGGCGATACACAGGCCGTCAGCACTTTGCTTAAACAGGGGGCAAGACCAGATGTTGTAGATGAAATGTTCATAACCCCGCTTATGGAGGCAGCAAGGGAAGGGCATATGGAAATGGTAAAGGCGTTGTTGGAGTATGGGGCCAGTCCTAATTTACATGCATCCAATAACGAAACCGCCCTTATGTGGGCTGTAGACGGCGGGTATCTGGAGATCGTCAAGCTATTGTTGGAGGTCGGAGCTGATCCAAATGTAACTGGAGATTGGTATCGCACCTCACTAATGTCCGCCGCTAAGAACGGGTACACAGATATTGCGAAAGCTTTATTGCAGGCAGGCGCCGATACCAGCCCAAAAATTGACTCCGACATCGACAATCGAACTGCTTTACAAATGGCGACAGACGCAGGACATACCGAAATAGCTGAACTCATCCGAAAAGCAGAGCAGACACACTAAGGGGTGACAAAATGCCGAAACATTACATTTTAAAAGAAGCCATACCCGAAATTATAAAAATTCTTACTGCAAAAGGACTGGATGCCGTCAGTTGCACCGAATTGGATTCCGGATACCATATAACGGCGGATAATGGGCATAAAAAGGCTCGAATCAGGGTCAGACATCTGCAATACGATGAAAATTACAAAGATTCGCCGCTACCGTACTCCGTATATAAAATCAAAGCTTTTCCTAACGGTAAACACGATAACCACACCCTGCGCAATGTTGATTTTGTTGTCGGCTATAATCCTTCTGAGGGCTCTTTCGCCTGCTTACCCGTTCACATCTTTCGTAGCCAAGGATTGGCCTGTATTCATCAAAAAGAAGGGCTGCGGCATGAACACTACAATTCATGGACGGAACTCGATAGCTTTATGACTGCTAAGACCAATAGTGTGCTCGAACACAAACTGACAAGCCGCGAAGGATATGATCCTTCAACGGGCTCGGATTACGACTTTCATCGGGATGTCATGGAAGAAGACGATTCCGTAGAGAGACTGACCATCATGCTGGAGCATGGCACCGTCTCGGACGAAGACAAGAATAAGCTGATAGAACGATTTAGAGCAAGCTATCCACAGGTAGCCGAATGGCTAAACCAAAGAGCAATAGACAAACCTAATGAGGAATGGAGCAGGCGCTTCGATATTTAGCAATACGAGTGGGGAACCTGAACATGAGGTTCCCTGCTCTTTTTCCAATGGAGACTTTCTAGGCAAATCCCGCTCCAATGTTCGAGATAGGTTTTGCCCTTTCCCATCCGGTTCAAGCCGTTTTCACCCTAAATGATGCTCGGCCCCGGATTCGTTTCGATCGCCGTCTTCCTGTTCTTGCCGCTCCGTCATTGCCGCTGGCAGTTGCTCCAGCAGGATGTCCGCCAACACTTCAACAAAGGCTTCATACACAGTATGTAGAGCCAACAGTGTGAGAGCCGATTATGCAGAGCAGGAGATTATGAGCCGTGTACAGCGATTGCTGGATAATCCACAGCTCATTGATGATTTGACAACTTCCATGAACGGCAAGCGTACAGTGGATAAAAAGCCACTGGAACAGGAACTACAAAGACTTGAAAAAGAGCTGGCCGACATTGATCGTAAGAAAGGAAAATATTACAGACTCTACGAAGAAGATATACTGGAACCGAAGGAACTGAAAGCTAAGATCAATGAACTATCAGAGATTGGGCAGCGATTGGAGCAACAACAAGTTGTCTTGCGTAAAAAAACAAGTATGAACAATTCTGTCCCTATATCGCCCGAGACAGTTAAAGAGCTGTTAACGTCCTTTAGCGCTGTCTTTAGGAACATCAGCCACGAGAAGCGTAAGCAACTTGTGCATGCGCTGATTCAGGAAATAGCGGTGACTGCGGATAGAGAAATTGGTCGTATTGCGCTACGATTCAACAGTCAGCAACTGCTTACGAATGAAGAACACAACACATGTGAGCAAAGTCTAGCTCTGTGACGCTAAAGGACATACCTTGGCCTAGCACGGGTGAGGTATGCCCTTTTTAATCCTCTTTACCTGTAGCCACTTCTAACTGCCACCGGATCAATTCTTTTGTTCCTCCGTCATCAGGCTCGCTCTTGTCCCACTCGCTCCCATAAAACTTCTGGGATTCTACCACAAGTGCAAATTCTGCCCACCTCTCCTGAATAATCAGTTCAAAGACGTAGGCCAACCGATTATGAACGAATTTGTTCAACACCTTCATGTCTTGATCGGTTACATTCTTATCTCGGTCAGCATGAATGTCTTCGATTGGCCCGTTCCTAAACGCAAAATGCGCAATAGCCTTAGCGATTGTGTCCGTATCTAAAGTGGATATCAGCATCTTCCTCATATGTGTGTTGAGCCTTTTGTTGCCAAGTCCTTTTTCAATATCACTCATAAGTGCATTCTCCTTTCTCAAAAAACGTTGCCGTCACTTATGATACGGTTCACCGTATCATCTATAGAGCGAAATGAAGGACGCCCTGATTTGGCGTCCTTGGCAGATGATAAAGCTACATCTCTAGTGAGCAAGGCCCACTAAGCTGGCCCTATTAGGATCATAAACCACATCGGTAATTGAACCATCTCGTATACGACTAACCGCTTCGTCAATCACATGCAGTGGCACGAGGAACCACTCCTGCGGCCGTACTGGGTGGCCAAAGCGATCATAAATGGTTAGGTCAAGCTGAGCCGGTGCAAATATGCGATGAAATATCCCTTCCAGCTTCGAGCGGTTGATTCCGACCAATTTATAGCTGGCTACAACTTCAACGTCCGCCAACAAGTAGGTGGCATCATGTGCTGCATTGGCTATACGAGTTTCGATTTTACCACCCGTAACACCAATCTTGTGAATCAGATTGCGGTGCTCCACAACGAAGGGGTGACTGGACATGCTGCGCAGTACGTAGATAGTACCGCTCTCTATATCACCTTCGTCCCAGGTTTCTCTAAATAGTGGCCCCAGATCAGGATCAGTCAAGCGGCGTCCAGCCTCGTCTTTGTATAAGGCGCGCTGCAAAGACCTGAGCAAGAGATTACTTTCCGTACCATTGGAGTAGATGACTCTAAGTCGAGCATCAGGATGACCATTGGGCGCTCTAAATTCTTCACCCTTCTCGGCCACATAGACAAGTTGGCCACCTAAAACAAAGAAGTCACCTGTGTTGACACTTGCATCCTTACCAAATGGCCGCGTTTGTCGAGCGCCAGATTTTAGCTCACCCTCTGTCTGCTCAAACAAAGGCCTAAAGCGATCAAAGTCATTACACTTGTCACGATTGGCAATCTCTTCTGCAGCCCTTATTTCAACTTGGGAGCGAACATTGCGTAGTTCTGTAATGTCGGACGAACCAAACGCACCTTCAAGTTCAGCGAGCAATTCATCATCATCCATCGATTCCACAGGATCGACCGGCGCAATATTCACCGCACTAAGTAGACCTTGGTTGTCTAGTGAAGCGAGAAGAACCCGACACTCCTCCTGCTCACGCAGCCGATCGAGTCGCACGGCGTATAGCCTCTCAAAGATATCATTATCTTCACCATGCCGAGGAGCGCGGCCATACCGTATGACAAACTGCTGGATTTCCTCAAATCCCGCGATGATGCGTTCCTCGCGTGGTGTGTGAGAGCTTGTTTTCGCTAATTTCTGATCCAGACCAAGCGCTTCAAGTAGTTCATCATCAGAAAGCTTAGACACTTATCTCCCCTCCGCTGCCTTCTTTTGTGCATGATGGCGCTGGAAGGCTACGACACCCTCAGCCATGCGCTTCTCCCATGGATCATGTGCATTTATGTCCGGCAGTCGTCCGCGATCCTTTTTAAATTTCAGAGCCCGTTCAGCCAGCTCTTTGGCATCCTCGTAGGAAATGCTTACACGCTTAGCCGCAATAACGGCCGCAACCTGTTTCAGACTGTCCTCGCTCAATGACTTGGCGAGAATCGCGTAAGCCTCGCTAAAAGGATTGATGTGGTCGATAAGATCAATATCCAGTTCACGTACGTCCATTACGAACTTGCGCACCCCGTCGATGAGGGCAGTGTTAGCGCCAGGTTCGCTGCTCCCCCCTGTCCCGCCAAGCACAGTTTGATTGGCCTGTTGTGTAAAGTTGAGGGCAGCGATAGCATACTGACGTACCGCTTCTTGATCCTCCATAACGAGTTCAGGGTACTTTTCCTTAATAATTTTGCCCATCCGAACCTGAGTCAGTTCCTCCGGCACCATTTCACTGTCAAATAGACCGCGCTCTATGGTGGTCTTGTCCTGAACGAACGCCGCGATCACTTCGTTCAGATCCTCACGACATATTCGCGCAGCCTCCTCGCTTTTAGGTTCGGACAGGCCCTTGATCTCGATCTGCAACTGTCCTGTTTCATGATTAAAGCCCACGTTACACTTTCCTGGGTTATAACCGCCGTCTCCATAATCAAACCCTTGCACCGGGCCGTCTGCTGAATTCTTCGACTTGAACTCAAAACGAGGCGCAAGGACCTGTTCCATTAGCAAGCTGGCAGCAATGGCCTTCAGGGTATCGTTCACAGCCTCGGTAACAATCTGCTCGGAAGCATCAGGTTCGGCAATCAGATTGGTAAACCGAGCGCGAGTTTTGCCCGGCGCATCCCTGGTTGCACGACCGATGATTTGAACAATCTCAGTGAGACTCGCCCGATAGCCTACAGTAAGTGCGTGCTCACACCATATCCAGTCAAAGCCTTCTTTAGCCATACCAAGCGCGATGATGATGTCTACATGGTCGCGGTTGTTCTTATGGGAGGAATCCTTCAAAGCGGTAGAGACCCGGTCGCGCTTTATAGGGTCGTCATCGACCAGATCAGCGACCCGGAGGATTCGGCCACTTGTCGTCTCGACCAGTTGAAAGCCGGTCACGGCGTCAGTCCCTTGCCACTCCCCCAGCTCTTCAATGATGTGTTCAACCTCCCTGATCTTGTCCTTCGTGCTCTCACGTGAATTGACATTCGGGATGTGAATGATAGTTTTCTCAGCCAGGTCGAGCACTTTAAGGATGTCTTCGGTATATGAGCCCGAGTAAAAGAAATAGCCTATGTCTAGTTGCTTCAGATATTCGTAGCCATTAAGTTGTTCGTAATAAGTATATGTGACGGTATCAAACTTAGACTCATCCTGCGGAGCCAGTACCGCCTCGGCGTCGCCCCTAAAGTAGGAACCGGTCATTGCTACGACATGCACACGATCACGGGCGATGAATTGACCGAGATGGAGGCCGAGTTTGTTATCAGGGTTTGCCGAAACGTGGTGAAACTCGTCCACGGCGATCAGCCTGTTATCAAAGGCCTCTATCCCATACTCATCGACAGCGAACCGGAAGGTAGCGTGGGTACACACCAATATCTTGTCGTTGCTTTCGAGGAATGCACCTACCGATTTAACCTTGCCGCCATTATCCGAGCCAGGAGCGTTACATAAGTTCCATTTAGGCTCCACACTCCAGTCAGCCCAAAAGCCGAACTTACTCAGTGGCTCGTCATTGAAACTCGAACCGATTGATTTTTCTGGAACCACAATTATCGCTTGCTTGAGCCCTTGATTATGAAGCTTGTCAAGGGCAATGAACATCAATGCCCGACTCTTCCCAGATGCCGGCGGAGACTTGATAAGCAGATACTGCTCACCGCGCCGCTCATAGGCACGTTCCTGCATAGGTCGCATTCCCAGTGCATTTGCTTTGGTTGAACTTCCGTTACGGGCGTAAGACACCGAAACGGAGGGGATTGATTTATTTCCGCTGGTCATGCGTCTTCCCCCTTCCTACCCTTTTTAGTCTGTTTCGATGACTTCGTCACCTTGGTATAAAGCTCGAACAACTTTTCCAACCGCTCGGTGTCGTTTCGAAAACGACGACCAATATAAATGCGCTCCAGTACTTCGTCATTATGCTCATGGGCCTCACGAAGATCAGAAGGCATGCTTTCAGGATTATAGAGATCAGCAATTGTCGATGGGAAATATGCCTCGCGGACCAACAGGATGTTTTCGGCGCGGCGGGTCAGGTCGGCCTTGTTTTTCTCGGTCAGTGTAGGAACCGGAAAAGTATTCCACCCGATTGTGTTCGAATAGCGAAAATCGGTTTTCAGCTTTCCACAAACAGTTGCAATCCACACCAAGTGAAGACGCGACGCTATTAAGGCCATATTCCATAAAGGGGCGTCCAAAAGTGCAAAGGCAGCGTTGCTTACTATCGCCCCCTCTGGCGCAAGTCCCACCGGAAGATACTCACGGTTTTCCGAAGAAACACTTGGAACTATCGTTACCGTTTCATTGCCAATCTGCCTAACCTCACCAAATCGGTGGGATTGGCTAGCGATCGAGCGGGTTGCCGACTTTTTACTATCCGATCGCATGGCTCGAACATCCTCGATACGTTTTCGAATACTAGGAATTTGAATGGCCTCATCAAGCTGATCGTCCTTGATCCATAAACAGTACCTTTCCTCGCCACGAATAAACTCAGCGGACCCATAGATACGCCGGATGAATCGTGCACGCTGATCCGGTGTAATATCGAGATCCAAAATCTCTTCGCGTGTCAGTAAGAGATCCCCCCCTACCGGCTTGTTGCCAAAATCCATTCGCGCCAAACCTGCGGTTGAGCTAGTTGCTTTTTCGACGATTACTTCCGGGCCTGACACCAAATAGGCATTGATGTGTTCGGTCTCCTTAATAACCATACTTCCGTTGTCGCCAACTGAAAACAACCGTCTGACCTTCCCCAGATGACGGGAAATCCCGACGATCACCACGCTTACACCTGCGTTATGACTTGCAAGATTTGACCATTTGAATGATGTGTGAGCGAAGGCAATCTCATGCCCCGTCTCAAAAATCAGCGGCCATAGGATGGGGACCTGCTGACCCTGGCAAATCGAATTTGTCGTCACGAAAGCCGCCTTGGCATTGGTGTGTTTCCCGTATTCAGCTGCTTTCATGAACCAAGCTGCAACATAATCGAGAGACTTCCAGTTACTGGTTCTTTGATCAAAAATCAATTGCAGATCTGACTTTTGTTCTGCAGATTGGTAAGTCGAACCTAGGTATGGTGGGTTACCGCAGATGTACGTCTCGCCACCTTCATTATCGAAATCAATCTCCGCTTGATCCAATGGTGTATTAAAAAGATCATTGGCTTGAGACTTCACACAAGCCCCAGTTGGCGGATAAACGCTCAGCCAGTCCAGTCGCAAAGCATTGTCACATGTGATCCAATTATCCGATGAGAGCGGTAAAAAGTCGGCGAGGGCGAGTGTTGGCCCACGATAAAGTACATTGCATTGGTATTCGGCGATGATAAGGGCAAGACGGGCAATCTCAGCCGAAAAGTGACGTAGCTCGATACCGCTGAAATTTGTTAAAGGAATATCACTTTCACGCCCGGATTCGCCACGCCGCTCGTTGATGGTGTTTTCAATCTCCCGCAGCTGCTTATAGGCAATAACCAGGAAGTTGCCTGAGCCACAAGCCGGATCAAATACTCGAATTTTGGATAGACGCTTGCGAAGGTTGAGCAACATGCGAGAATTGTCCCCAGCCGCATCAAGTTGCGCTCGTAATTCATCCAGGAAGAGTGGGTTGAGCACCTTCAGAATGTTCGGGACACTCGTGTAGTGCATGCCGAGCGCACCGCGCTCCTCATCGTCCGCAACCGCCTGGATCATGGAGCCAAATATGTCCGGGTTGATCTTCGTCCAGTCTAGATTACCGATGTGCAGAAGGTACGAGCGTGCAATTTTACTAAACCTTGGAACTTCGACGCTGCCTGAGAAGAGACCACCGTTCACGTAAGGGAACTTATCCGCCCAACGAGGTGTATGGGTCTCCGCTCGGTCTCTATCCTTCGTGTTCATGGCGCGGAAGATTTCGCTAATCACTTCATGCGTAATCGAGGCATCTTGTACGCTCATTTGCTCGATACTATCGGTGAAAAGACGCATCTCTCTAAAAATTCCCGTGTCTTCAGCAAAAAAACAGAAGATGAGTCTCGCCATGAAGTGGTTCATCTCGTGACGCCGTTCGGTCCCCCCCCACTCCGGGTTATCTTTCAATAGTTCTACGTAGAGCCGGTTTAACCGACCGGTTGCCCGGATATCGAAAGAACTGTCACGTACCTGCTTGATGGTCGTGATCCCGGCAAGTGGCAAAAAGTAGCCAAAGTGATCTGGGAAATTCATATACTCGCAAACGATTGGCGGATCGTCGGATTCCAGATCCTCTGCTTCAAAGTGCACTCCGTCAGTGGCGAGGATAAATCGTGCTTTGGCCCTGGCCGTTGCCTGGCTTTCTCTTAGAGCAACGAGAGTCTTGGTAACTTCACCAGGTTGAGCGACCGAAATATGAATGTTGTTGGTCTGCAAGACGCCGCCTAGGTCCGATTTATTCGATTCACCCGAGCGTAGGCGCTTTATTGTCGTTTCTTTATTCCCAAACGCACGAAGGAATGCAAACGGGAATTCCCCCTTGTCAAAAGGCCGAATCGCCAGTTCTGAAACGGCTGCTTCGATTTCTATCGGGTTCATGGCATTTTTCCTCCAGATTAGTTCTATAGCCGACTTGAAGCCGTAGTGCACTCACTACGGCGATAGAAAGCTATTTGACAAGACAGAGCACATCGTCATCGATTTCAACATTGTTAAAGTTCACGCGATAACTGCAAATTTTCTTCTAATTATACCACATCAAACAAGAGGGACGAAAATTATATGGACCAGCAAGAGCAGCAAATTCTTACTTGCCTCAAGCTAAAATTTGAACACCAAGACCTTTGCCAGACAAATCAACAGAACGTATGGATCATGGTTGCTACCGTTGTTCCGTTTACAACGAAACAAATCGAAATTGCTTTAACAGTTGAAGAAGTACCTACCCATACCGTTCGTCTTGTGCTTAGAACCACGGACGAGGTAGGAACCAATGATTACGTAGATGGAACTGACGTGTTCATTCGAGTGGACAATCAAAACAAGATTGCGGAACTTGTGTGGGAGGACCTCTGGGCTGAGGGGCCTCCTATTTTTCATGGCGGTACCATTCCCGACGCTCTCCGCTGGGTTCGCGAGCTTGCCGAGCCGTTCTATGTGGAGCTCAAAGACCCGTTTCTGACAACAGAGCAGCGGAGCGCGCTGAATGTCCACAATGAGGACTACATTATCGAACCGGCACACGAGCCACGGAAAGAAAAGCGTGAAACAAGGCTCCTGACCGACGAAGACTTCGACGGTCTCTTCTGACCGTTCAAAATTGCGCCGACCCCGTCGTTTCCATCACCCAACCCCAAACAAGGAGGATACACCTAAATGACCTTCACCATCAGCGAGAACAAGAAGAAAGCAATCATCGCATTCATCAACGATCACTTCAACAAACGCATGTCACATTTCCCCTTCGCCAAGTATCCGACCGAGTCACTTGACCGGTGGCGCGAGCATTTCGCCGAGCCGAAAGCGATTGGTCCGGAGACACTTCGCGCCGCGCTGTCCTGGCGCGGCGGTTTCTGGCAACGAAAAGACGCCCCCTACGCCCAGCGACAGAATGCCCTGTCAATCATTAAGCTGTGGCCGGAGTTCGCGCGGGAAGATGCTACCGAACCCGCACGGGCGTTCGGATTCTGGACCGAGAGACTCCCGAACTGCCCCCTTGCCTTCGACACTGCGGCCTTTCTTGCCCACTTGATCCGCCCCGACGCACTGGAGCTTGGCGGACACGCACAGGCTGGAGGCGATGCGGGACCTGCTCAAGGAAGTGGAGCACCAGGAAGGAGAGTTCGACGCCGACTCCTACCTGGACGGGCTGCAGCGGTACACCGACTTCTACCGGCCAAGATGCAATCCAAACACGGAGACCGGGCGCGAGTGCAGCTCGACCGCTTCCAGAAGGCATACGGTAACCGGCACGCTTTGGTCAAGCTGGCGGGCAAAGTCCCACCCACGGTGGAGCCGACGGTTCGCACGCTGGACTGGGAGGCTCTCGCCTGCAAGCACTTCGCCCCCCAGCAGATCGCGGGCAGGGCGAACGCCGACGTGCTGTTCGCCTGTTTGCTCCTGGCACTGGACGGGCAGCAGGAACGGGACGTTCTCTGTTCAGATGATGGCCGTCATGGCTGACTGTTTTCCGAGTATGACTCGCCAAAGCACTACGGCGAAGACCGCCTCTCAGATTCTATCTGTTCCGCAAGAGTATATCAATGATCGGATTGTGACGGTGATTCGAAAGTCCGATTCGGGAGATGTACGAGATGGCGGGCATTCCTGACCAGCAAGCGGTGCGGATTGTATCGGGAATATACGTTCGAGTGAGCTCAGAAGAACAGGCCCTCTACGGCTATTCGATAGCGGCCCAGCAAGAAATGCTGGAACAATTTTGCACAGCTACGGGCCGCACCGTCTTCAAGGTCTATTGCGATGCCGGGGTAAGCGGGAAAAGCATGGCGGGGCGCTTAGGCTTGCAACAAATGCTGCGAGACATCGAAAAAAAGGCGGGATGACCGAAGTGCTCGTGTGGAAAATCTCCCGCCTTGCACGACGCAATCTTGACTTGCTTCATATCGTCGATCACCTGAGCAAGCATAACGTTACATTTCGTTCCTACTCCGAAAACTTCGAGACGGAAACCTCGATGGGCCGCTTCGGACTGCAAATGATGGGAGCGGTCGCGGAGCTGGAACGGAATACAATCTTGGAAAATATCCGGCTCGGCCAGGCTCAGCGAGCCCGTACCGGCAAACACATCACCAAACCGCCGCTTGGCGACCGGCTTGTCGACGTACCGAACAGCGGGGCCAGAAGGCGGGAACGGAGGCTTGAAGTTGTACCCGAAGAGGCAGCCGTCGTAAAGCTGATCTTCGAGCAGTTCGCCTCTGGACGTGGTTTGAAGGCTATTGCCAATGAGCTTAACCATCGTGCAATTGTGACGCGAGACGGTAACCCATTCTCTATCTGCGCCATACGAGACCTTTTGGAGAATCCTTTCTTTATCGGCCAGGTGCGCTTTAATCGCTTTACCAATTGGGCCGAACGCAGACGCAAAGGCAAAAATCCGAATCCGATTATCGCTGAAGGCCAGCATCCGGCCATCATCGAAAAGGAATTGTGGGACAAGGTGCAATTCCTCCGGCAGCGGAAGTCGCACACCTCGACCAAACGATTTCACGGCGAATATTTGCTGACCGGACTACTCCGCTGTCCGCAATGCGGCGCGGCGATGACCGCCAGCCGGACGAACAACAAAGCCAAGGACGGCAGCACCGTTGTACGCATGTATTATTCTTGCGGAGCCTCTCGCTCCAAGGGCAGCGCAATCTGCAGCGCAAACAGCGTCCGCAAGCAAGACGCCGAACACTATGTCATGAACCGGATTAAAGAGGTTCTGGACAGGCCCCACATCCTGCGAGCGATCGTCAAGGGCATCAATGATCGCAAGACAATCCGGATTGGGCCGATGAAAGATGAGTTGGCTGCCATTCAATCGAGAATGGCTGCGATTCACGCCAAGAAGCTGAGGTACGCGGAGTTGTACGAGGATGACATGTTCGAGCAATCCTTGTTTGCCGGTCGGCTCTCCGAATTGGATGCGGATCTGGAGCGGCTGCTTGCCCGTAAAGCGGAACTGGAGTCCGAACTGGACGGCCATCGGGCCGAGCCGGTTCCTTACGAAACGGTGCGATCGCTGATTGCCCGGTTTGAGCGCCTGCTTCGCTCGTCTTCCACTGATCAGCGCAAGACGCTCCTTCATCTCATCATCGGCAAGATCACAGTCACGCCGGACAAGAAGATCGACAAAATCGAAATGATTTTCGATGAAATGACGGAACAACATTTTTTAGGTGCAGCCCCTTCTGCCGCGCAAACGGTGGAAGGGGCTTTCTCAACAATTGAGAAGGCCCTTTCCTTAACCCAAAAACTACATGTGGTTATTTAGTCGTTACAAAGGACACTCGGAAAGACTTAGCAAATTGTCTGGTTGGTCTCCGTCTGCTTCCGTCTTTAAGTACTTATTTCCATAACGACTTACTGCGACGATAACGTTGACCGTATGGCCATTTCTGCTAACGTAAAATGACCACTTACCACCCTCAAGACCTGCGATAGCTTCTTGCTGAGTTAGCTTCCACCTTGACCCGTTAGTGTTTTTTCCCCCAATATGTGTGATCCGTTCATGCGGGTTGTAGCGATCACTTTTGTTAACGCATAAAACCTGATGTCTATCTGCCATTTTTATCATTCTCCTTCTGTTTGGTAGGATTACCCTTCTTTACGAACTCCTTTGAAAGGAGTCTTGCTGCTAGTTTTTTGATCCATAAACCTTCCAGTATCTGCATTTCTTTTAACCCAATTACCACTCGGCGTTTGTACCTGACTTCTCCCTTTAACGGCACCGATACGGCCATTCCCCTTTGCACCATTTTTAGCCATGTTCTTTATCCTCGCTCTCAAGAGATTATCTATAATGATCATGCCGATAAGCATGGAATTTTATTGTGTTGACTATCAACTCAACATTATAATTAAAAAGAATGGCAGACTATATATCTAAAATAATCTGCCCCTGACTTTCGCTTCTGGAATCAAAGATATTTCCATCTGCATCTATGTACAATAAATCCAATTGTTTAAGCCGTACAGTTAAGGCGCTAATCGATACTTTAAATAGAGGCGCTAACCAATATAACTGCTTCATTTGTATTTTTCCTTGAGCTTTCAAGTTACTGATTACTTTTTGCATCAAGGGTTTAGGCATTAATAGCGCACCTGCAAACATATCTGCTTGATATTCTTCACGAGGCTTCTTGGACCAACTTCGGCAAAAAAACGTTTCTGAATCATTGAAGTCCATCTGGGTTTGCAAATTTTCCTTATCATTCACATGCAACACCCAATGGCCAAGTTCATGTGCCATAGTAAAATTCATGGTCCCAATCTTCTCTTCAAAAAGCTCCTTGCATGATTCGTTCATAATAATTTTCTTGTCTCTGGGGATAATTGCAGCCATAACCAAACCAGACGTATCAAAATGATCTATACGATCCCACTGTATATCCAGTCCAAAATGAAATTCAATGATTTCATCTATTGGGATTGCTTCGGGGTAGTTCTTCTTGGCAAAATCAAAACCATAGTCATGCAAAATATTTTGAGTTATCTGCTCCATCTCGTCCGGTGTAATAAACGGAAATTTACCCACTTCATTTCTCACCATCTTCTGGAGTCTCATTCATTATTCCCCGGATACGTTCCCACTGATTGGAGGAAAAGCTTGATGCTTTTCTAAGGAAGACCGGTACGTCTTGATGCTCGGTAATAATTTTCTGTAGTTCACTTGGTACCTTCTTAGCAGATATCAATAGTTGGTCCGGATTCACTTGAAACACTTCAGCCATTTTAATAATCTTGTCTTCGGCCGGGGGATCCATTGCTCCACTTTCGATTTTACTTATATAGGTAAAATCAATTCCCACCAGTTCAGCAAGCTTTCGCTGGCTAATTTTATAATCCTTGCGTAGCGATTTGAGCAAATCCCCAAATTCACTCATATGATCACTACCTTTCTATTCATTACTATATCTTGTGTTGATATAATTGTCAACATACCATATGCAAAAGAACTGTTTAATTTCCACTGTCCGGTTCCATCTCACACCCAAGTCAATTGTCGCGCAGCAGCTCACACACACGCCCGCCTGCGCGGCGATCTTCCCCCGAGGCAATCCATCCCCCACCCTGCCCCTTGGGGCAACTTTCCGCGCCCCGTGCGCGGTTAATGCCAAAAATTTCGCCTCATTTGTGATACGGTTCCCCCCGCAAAATCCTAAACCCCCGATAAACCTGCTCCAAAAGCATGACCCGCATCATCTGGTGAGGGTAAGTCATGCGCCCGAACGACAGCTTCTTGTCGGCGCGGGACAGCACCGCGGGAGACAAGCCCAACGAGCCGCCGATCACGAACGAGATAGAGCCGCCGCCGTAGACGGCCTGCTTGTCCAGGTGGGCGGCGAGCTGCTCGCTCGTCCAGGGCTCGCCCTCGATGGCGAGGGCGATGACGTGGGCGCCTTCGCGGAGCGCGGCCAAGATTCGCTCGCCCTCGCGAACGCGTACCTGCTCCTCCTCTGCCGGGCTCATCGAGTCCGGCGTTTTCTCGTCCGGCAGCTCGCGAATGTCCAAGCGCGCGTAAGCGCCCAGTCGTTTGGCATACTCCTCGATAGCCGCGGTCCAATATTTCTCCTTTAACCGTCCGACACAGACTACCTGGATCTGCATTACTCCGCTCCTCCGGCGCCGATAATATGCTGAACGCGGCCCACCTGGCCGTCCTGAAGCCGAACTTTAATCCCGTGAGTGTGCTGCGGCGAGTTGGTCAGCAGATCCTTCACGATCCCCCGTGTCCGCTTGCCCGTTCTCTGATCCTGCTTTAGCACGATGTCCACTTCCAACCCCGGTTTCACGTCGCTGCGCAGATTTCCGTTGCCTGCCATTCCTATCCGCTCCTGCTGTAGTCGATTTTTTTCCTATCGTACCACATTCGCCTTAAGTCGCCTAAATATCAATGAATGTACAATAAAATGCCGCAGCCCCGAACAACAAAGGCTGACGGCATCTATTGCACACATTCGTCTCTCCCTGCAATCAGCAGATCCCCTAACAAAGCTTGCCACATGCAATCTCGCTTAATCCCAACCGGCAACCAAAGCCACACCCGTCCTAGTATAACCCGCTTGAGACGATCCGCGCATGAGAAGCCTTACCCGCCCCAAAACCAATAAAAAAACCGGCCCCCCGCAAGAGGAACCGGCCCGATTCTATTTTATACGCCTCCAGCCAACGAGCCGCCGGCCTTCGCCGACTTCGATTTCTTAACCCCGGACAAGAGCAGAAGCGCCAGAAATCCGCCCGCCAAGCTCCACAGAACCGTTCCGCTTGAGCCGACCGCGTCCCAGCCGCCGAAGTACATCACTTCCCGCAGCCCCCCGGAGGCGAAACGCAGCGGCGTCCACGAATAGATCCAATCGCGCGTCGCCGACGACAGAAATTCCGGAGCCATGCTCAGCAGCGGCATGGAGAAGAACATCAGCAGCACGAGCAGCGCCATTGCCGGCATTCCGATCCAGTTCAGCAGCGAAGATTGCAGGAGGAAGAAGGCAGCGGCAACCAGCCACAGGAACATCCACGTCCCCCCCGCGCTCGCCAGCTCCATGCCGTACCAGGAGGAAGCCATCCAGACGACGAAGCCCGAAGCGATGCCCGTAATCGCCAGTCCGACCGCGCCCTGCAGCGCCACCGACGCCCATCTGCCGCTCCCGGCCGTTCCCGCCCCCTGTCCCGCCAGGAACAAAGTCATGGCCGTCACCAGACTGCCGATCCACATGATCTGCGTCAGCAGCCCCGGTGCGTTCCCGTTCGCATTGTTCGTCCCCGCCGGGTGAACGATTTCCTCCTTCACGATAAGAGGCGTCAGCATGGCCTGCGCCGCGTTAACCGGAATTTGCCCGGCCTGCTGTCCGATCTGTGCGAGCAGTTGGTTCGACAGCTCCAGACCGACCATCCTCATCGCTTGATCGAGAATCTGCTTCACGACTGTCGACGCCTGCGTGTTCATGCCCTCGTTAACGAGGATCGTCGCCGAAGCCGGCTGCGGCTCCGCCGAGGCCAGCGACAGCAGCCCGCTGCTCAGATCGGCCGGGAGCACCAGAGCTCCGTAGAACTCCCGCCCGTCCATGCCGGCCCGCGCCCGCTCCTCGGAATCGACGATTTCCCAGGCAATCGGAAGCGCCGGATTGGACGTCAGCTTCTCCTTGATCATCATTCCCGCCGCAAGCGCGCCGCCGGTCGGCAGCTCTGCCGGCTGATCCAGCACGACCAGCGCCACCGGGATTTCCTTCGGCTTCGAGCCGAGCACCGACCCCATCATCGCCGCCCCGAACACCGTTAAGACAACGAGGACGGCTATCACGCTTAACCCCGTCATTTTCTGTTTTAATAAAGCCATGTTTTCTCCCAGCCCCATCTCTATTATAATGAACATAATGTTGACTAATCGCCATCGCGTTCATTATAAGAACACCGCAGCATTCCCACAATAAGCAATATCGGGCCGACTGTTAACTACTCGACACATTCGTTGGCGAATGTTCATCAACCTGCGAAAAAAGGGGATTGGAATGGTCAAAAAAACCGATCGCAGACAAATTCGGACGAAACAGCTTCTGCGTCAGGCTTTACTGGAGTGCATCGAGGAAAAAGGAATCGATCACGTCACCGTAACGGACGTTGCGGAACGGGCGAATCTCAATCGCGGCACCTTCTATTTGCATTACCGGGACGTTCCGGATATGTTGGATACACTGATGAACGAGAGGTTTGAGCAAGTGTTTTCCCTCGTCCGGCTTCTTGACCCTCGCGAGCTGAGTCAATACGCCTTCGCCGGCGAACCCTACCCGAAGGTTCTCGCGATCTTCGAGGAGGTCCTGCGCAATGCCGATTTCTTCAAAGTCATGCTCGGGCCCAAAGGCGAGCTCTCTTATGCCATGCAATTTCGCAACCTGATGTCCTCGCATCTGTTCAGCAAGCTCGAGTACATTATGCCCGAAGGTGCTCCGACTCTTGTCCCAAGAGAATATCTGGTCGCTTACATGACCGCCGCCAACTTCGGCATGGTGCTGCATTGGATTCAGAACGGCTTTCGGGAGACGCCGTACCAGATGGCCCTGATCGCGACCCAACTCGTGAACCACGGCCCCATCGTTTCCTCCGGGATACGGACCGTACCGCGCATCGAAGCGCCCAATGACGCCCCCGGCTCATAGCTTACTCATTTTATACCGAAAACAATCTTAACAATTATCGTGTAATCTGTTTCTACCGCTATCCGCACAGCTATCCGCACAGTTATCCGCACGTATCGCATCCCGGGGTGATCGCTCTCATGACCAAAACCTTCTCCATAACCGACAGATTCGCCGGCGTGCCGCCCAGAATCTGGATCATCCTGGCCTGCGCGACCTTGCTTCTGGGCGGATTGATCAGCTACCTGGCCAAGCTCTATCGCGACGATCTGGTGCGCGAGACTCACCGGGATACCGCATACGAGCTGTCGGCCTACGCCTCCGCGCTGTCGGCTGCGATCGAGAGCCGACTCCTGCTCACGAACGGAGTGAAAGCCTTCGTCGTTAACGAGCTCGCGCACGGCGGCGCCGTATCCGAGTCGCGTTTCCGCTCGTTCGCCGCCGACTTTATGAACGGAATCCCTGGTATCCGCAATTTCTCGATCTACCCCGACGGCATCGCCACCTTGATCTACCCGGCCGAGGGCAACGATAACGTATTGGGCATGGATCTGTTTCATCACCCGGACCCTGAAATCCGCAGCAACGCCGAGAGGACTATGCGGACGGAACGTATGACGGTGCTGGGTCCGCGGGAGCTGACGCAGAGCGGGCTCGGCCTCCTGTCCCGGCAATCGGTGTATTACAACGACCGATTCTGGGGATTCGTATCCGCCGTGCTCGATATCGACCCGATTCTGCAGGAAGTCGACCTCTACAACGGGGACAAAGGAATCAACTTCGCCGTGCGCGCCAATTCGCTGATTCTGATGGGGGATCCGCAGCTGTTCGAGGAAACGTCCATTATTAAAAAGCTCGAATTAAGCGACGGAGAATGGGAGATGGCGGCGGTTCCCAACCGGGAGAAGCTGGAGTCCGTCGCGGCCAAATCCCGGATCTTCCAGGCCGTCTGCGCCGGCTCCCTCCTGCTGCTCCTCTACTTTCTCTATGTTCAATTAACGCAGCAAGCCCGCCTCCAGCAGCTCGTGGCCGAGCGTACCCACAACCTCGAAATTGCCAATAAAACGCTGGAATCGACCTTCGCCCAGCTGTCCGTCGCCGCTTATCGCGACGTCGTTACCGGCTTGAACAACCGCACCTATTTTAACGAGCAGCTGGAGCAGAAAATCGAAAGCAACCGGCAAAGCGGAGACACGCTGGCTCTGCTGTACTTGGATCTCGATCATTTTAAGATGATCAACGATTCTTACGGCCACCTCTACGGGGACATGATGCTCAGGGAGGTGGGGAAACGGCTGGTCGAGCTGTCTCTCCCCGAAGCGGAAATCTCGCGCATCGGCGGAGACGAATTCACCGTGATCCTCCCGCGCATCGCGAACATGGAGCAGCTCCGCCAGATTGCGCATCAGGTCCGCGAGCTGTTCCAGACCCCGTTCCCGCTTCGCGATACCGAGCATTTCATGACGACCAGCATCGGTATCGCGCTTTTTCCGATGCATGCGCAGAACAGCGCCGACCTGATTCGAAATGCGGATCTGGCCATGTACCGCGCGAAGGACGAAGGCAAGAACCTGTTTCGCATTTACGACGTCTCGCTTAACCCGAACGCCGAGGAAACCATGGAGATCAAGAACAGTCTGAGAGTCGCCTTGGACAAAGATGAATTCATGGTCTACTACCAACCCCAGATCGAGGTGCGAAGCGGCAAAATCGTCGGACTGGAGGCGCTGATCCGCTGGAAGCATACGAAGCGCGGAATGATTCCGCCGAGCAGCTTCATCCCCATCGCCGAAGAGACGGGAATGATCGTTCCGATCGGGGAACGGGTGTTGCGGCTCGTATGCGCCCAGAGCAGAGCCTGGCAGCAGGCCGGGCTCCCGCCGATCCGCATCGCCGTCAACCTGTCGGCCCGACAGTTCGCCCAGAAGAATCTGCCGGCGCGAATCGGAGCGATCCTGGACGAGTACGATCTCGACCCGCGCCATATCGAGCTGGAGATCACCGAGAATCTGGCGATGAAGGAGGACATGCAGCCGGCCCTGCATACGCTGCGCGACAGGGGCTTCACGATCTCGATCGACGATTTCGGAACCCAGTATTCCTCTCTCAACTACCTGAAGCTGCTGCCCGTCGACAAAATCAAGATCGACCGCTCCTTCGTCAGCGGCATCGCCCGGGAACGCAAGGACGAAGCGATCATCGTCGCCATGCTTCTCATTGCCAGACGATTGAATCTGACCGTCATCGCGGAAGGCGTGGAGACCAGCGAGCAGCTGGCTTTCCTAGAAGAGAACGAATGTCACGAAATCCAGGGCTTCATCTTCTCCAAGCCCCGTCCCGCCGAACAGATCGCGGATCTGCTGGCCCGGAACGTCTCGCTCGAAGCGCCAACCCGCGGCCTGTGAAATCCGGCTTCGGGTTGGATTCGGATTCGTTTCCGTCTCCCGTCCGCTCCGCCGCGATTCGCGGCGAAAAAAATAATAGTATTGCAACCGCATACAATTCGAGTTATACTTAGCTCATAAAAAAATCGAAACGTTTTGGAAAGGGTATTCGAATATGAGCACCATTAAAGACATCGCTAAGAAAACAGGCTATTCCATCTCGACCGTCTCCCGGGCGTTAAACGATTTCGACGACGTCAAGCCGGACACGAAGCGGCGAATCAAGCTGGCGGCCGAAGAGCTCGGGTACCGTCCCAACGCGGCGGCCCGCAGATTGGTGACGAGAAAGACGCGCACGATCGGCGTCATTTTATCGGAGATCCAATCCTCCAACGAATTCTTTCTGTTTGCCATCCTGAACGGCGTCAACAGCCGCGCCGTCGAGCTGGATTACGACATTTTGCTGATCAGCACGAATCCCTCGAAGCAGATGGACAAAACCTACTACGATCTTTGCAGGGAAAGAAATGTGGACGGCGCGATTATTTTCGGTCTGCGGACGAACGATCCTTACTTGCACGAGGTCGTACAGACGGAGCATTTCCCGAGCGTGCTGATCGACATCCCGTTGTCCGGCAACAACCTGGGCCACGTTACGACGAACAATGTACAGGGCGCGGCCATTGCGGTTCGCCATCTGATCGACCTGGGACACCGGGAGATTGCCATGATCAACGGCCACAACGAAGCCCATGTCAGCCAGGAAAGACTGCAAGGCTACGTTCAGGCGCTGCGGGAAAACCAGATCCTGTTCAAGCCCGAGCGCGTGCACGACGGCCAATTTACCGAAGCGGGCGGAGACGCGGCGATGCAGCGGGTTCTGGATCGCAACCCGGGAGTAACCGCCGTATTCTGCGCAAGCGATCTCATGGTATTGGGCGCCCTTCAGGCGCTGGAGCGCAACGGCAAGAAGGCTCCCGACGATCTGTCCATTGTCGGGTACGACGATATTTCCATATCCGCGTACAGCTCGCCCAAGCTGACGACCATTCGCCAGGATAAATACGAGATGGGCTATCAGGCGGCTCAGTTGCTGATCGATATGCTGGAAGAACGCCCAACCGATCACAAAATCGTGCTTCCCAATGAACTTGTCATCCGGAATAGCACTCGCGCTCTTTAAATAGAGAAATTTCCTTCTTTTTTTCAAACAAAATCGAAACGTTTCGATTTTGGCTCACCCACTAATCTCAGATATTTATGGAATTCGTCTTTCAAGGCGATCCTAAATATAAATTACCTTCCAGGAGGGTCATCCATGTTGAAGAGAAGTTTACTTGCAGGGCTGGTCATTGTGTTCGCGGCGGCAATCGGATTGGCGGGTTGCGGTCAATCGAATTCCGGAAACAATTCCGCTTCGAACCCGGAGTCGACTCCATCGCAGCCGGCTTCAAGCGCGCCGGCGGAATCGAACAAGCAAGAGAAAGTCAAAATCACGTATTCCACGTGGGGAAGCGCGGAAGAGAAGGCCACCGAGGAAGCCGTTATCGCCGAGTTCGAGAAGCTGAATCCCAACATCGATGTGGAACTTATTCTCGTCGACGGATCTTATGAAGAGAAATTGCAGGTCATGATCGCGGGCAATACGACGCCGGACGTCGTATCCATCGGCGGAGCGCACGTCGGCAACTTCTCGGGCGCCTTCCAACCGTTCGCTGCAGACGAAGTGGCCGCGGACAAGTATTTGACGGATATTCTGCTGACCGGCCTGCAGTCGGACGGAGAGCAGTTCGCCTTGCCGAAGCGGGTGAACACCAAGGTTATCGCCTACAACAAGGATTTGCTGGCCAAGGCCAATGTCGAAGCGCCCGGCGATTCCTTCTCGATCGAGCAGTTCCAGGAGAAAGCGATCGCGGTAGCGGCGCTTGGCGGGGAAGGCAAGGACAAGATTTGGGGCTCCGACCCGCTGTGGTTCGGTCAATGGCTGTTCCAGTTTGGCGGCCAGCGCGTATCGGACGATTATTCCGAATCCTTGATCAACTCCTCCGAATCGAAGGCAGCCGTGCAATTCATTATCGATGCCGCCAACAAATATCACTACGCGCCGAATCCGACGGAAGCGCAAGGCCAGAACATGATCGATTGGTTCCTGTCCGGACAAGTCGGCTTCAAAGGGGATTTCGGTCCGTTTTATCTGCCGCTCATGAAGCAGATCACGAAGTTTGATTGGGATATCGCGCCTCAGCCCGGACATGGCGGGGAGATGGAAATCGTAGGCATCGCCGTATCCAAAACGACGAAGCATGCGGAAGCCGCCAAACAATTCGCGTCCTTCGTTTCGTCGAGCAGCGAGGCCCAGAAGATCATTGGCGGCGGCGCGGCCCTGCCCGTCACCAAAGAAGGCAAGGAAGTCTTCCTGAACCAATTCCCGGACAAGAATCTGAACGAATTCTTCGCCGCCATGGAGTATTCCAAGCCGCAGCCGCGGTTGAAGAAGGGCCGCCAGATGGGCTCTCTCATCAACAAAGCGCTGGCCGACCGCACGCTGATCGGAGCGACGGGACAAGAGGATCCTTCCGTCGTGCTGGATGAATTAAAAGTCGAGATCGACGAATTGCTGAAGTAAATCGGCTTAGGAGCAGAGGTCAGGATAACGAATATTATCCTTTCCGAATCGATAAAAAGGAATCAGATCGGTTCGCTACGGGGCGGCTCCGCCCGGAATCGATCTGATTCATCTTACCAGCGAAGGAGAGGGGACTCGGATGATCGAACTGCCAGGAAAGCTCGGATTGCTGCTGCCGCAGTTTCTCGTATTATTGCTTGCGTTTGGCGCATTCGTGCTGATTGGCGTCATATTGGTCCGTCGCAAGAAGATCCGGCAAAGCACGCTAACGTTCCATCTGTTTATTTCGCCATGGACCATCGGTTTTTTGTTTCTGACGCTGGGTCCGATTTTGTATTCGTTGTATCTCTCCTTTACGGAGTGGGATATCGTCAATCCTCCCAAGTTCGTGGGCACCGACAACTATGAGCGCGTCTTCACCGGAGATGCGTCGTTCTATAAATCGTTGACCGTAACGTTCTACTACACCTTTCTGAGCGTGCCGCTGCAGCTGGTTCTGGGCTTTGCCGTTGCGCTGCTGATGAACCAGAAGGTGCCGGGGATGCGCATCTTTCGAACCGTGTATTACGTGCCGTCGCTGGTCTCCGGCGTAGCGGTCTCCGTATTGTGGCTATGGATTTTCCATCCCAACTTCGGCTTGCTGAACGACGTTCTCGGAGTCTTCGGCATCGAGGGAATCAATTGGCTGATGGATGTGAATTGGGCGCTTCCTTCGCTCATTCTGATGAGTCTGTGGGGCATCGGCGGAACGATGGTCATCTACTTGGCCGGCTTGCAGGACATCCCGGCAACCCTGTACGAAGCGGCCGAGATCGAAGGGGCGAATCGCTGGCACAAGCTGCGCTACGTGACAATCCCGATGATGACCCCGATTATCTTCTTCAACTTGATCATGGGGATCATCGGATCTTTTCAGACGTTTACGCAAGCTTTCATTATGACCGAAGGCGGTCCGAAGGACTCTACCCTGTTCTATGTGCTGAAGCTGTACAATCACGCTTTCCTGTGGTTCGAGATGGGCTATGCGTCCGCGCTGGCTTGGGTGCTGTTCGTGATTCTGATTATTTTCACGGCCCTCGTATTCCGGTCCTCCGCCATGTGGGTGTACTACGAAGGGGAAGTCAAGAAGCAAAGAAAGGGGGCGCGAGCGCATGGCTGAGCAGACATCCAACAAATCGGCCGTCAAGTGGCGGGAATCCCGAAGCACGGCCGAACTGATCTACAAGTGCTTCATCTCGCTGGTCCTGCTGTGCGGAGCGGTGGTGCTCATGATTCCTTTGCTGTGGATGATCTCGACCTCGCTGAAATCGTTGGACGAGTTGTACGAGCCCGGCTTCAACCTCTGGGTCGAACACATCAAATGGGACAACTACTCCATCGCGCTGAGCGCCTTCCCGTTCTGGCTGTATTTGAAGAATACGCTGCTGACCACCCTTATTCCGATCGTCGGAACCGTGCTGTCCAGCTCGCTCATCGCGTTTGGCTTTGCCAGAGTCCAGGCGCCCGGAGCCGGCATTTTGTTCATGGTCGTGCTGGCTACGATGATGATTCCCGAACATGTCACCATGATTCCGACGTTTATTCTGTTCAGACAGCTCGGCTGGATCGATTCGCTGTATCCGCTCATTGTGCCCGCGTTTTTCGGCAGCGCGTTTTTTATTTTCCTGTTCCGCCAGTTTTACATGAGATTGCCGATGAACATGGACGATGCGGCGCGCATCGACGGATGCAATACGTTTCAGATTTGGCATAAAATATTCCTTCCGCTCTCCCAGCCCGCTATCGCTACCGTGGCGATCTTTGTATTCATGGGCAAGTGGAACGACTTTTTCTCTCCGCTCATCTATATCAACTCGGATCGGTGGAAGACCCTGGCGCTCGGCTTAAGATCCTTCCAGGGACAATATACGACGGAAGTCAATCTGCTCATGGCGGCCAGCCTCGTCGTCATTTTGCCGTGCATCGTGCTGTTCTTCTTCGCGCAGCGCTATTTTATCGAAGGAATTACGTTCACGGGGTCCAAAGAATAACAGGATGGAGAGGATCGCAGCATGAAGCTCGCTTCCTATCGAGAGAGCAAGCAGCACCAATTGACGGATTTGTACGTTGCCGCAGGAGACCGAACCTACGTGATCGGCACGCAAAACGGTCTGTTCCCGGATTTGGGAGGACATGTTCCGGGCGAGATGGGCGGCGTCTGGAATCATCCGATCAAGCTGATGGACGGCTATTGGCTCCGCGTCTCGGACGGCAGCGCCGCCCAGTGGCTGGAGCAGGCCGATGAATTCACGAATTACCCGTTCTATAACGAGCATCGCTACAAGCAGCTGCAGGATCTGCAGGTCGAGGTCGTTCGACGGCAGTTTTGCCCCGACGGGCTTGAGGGTGTTGTCGTGTCCTATACGATCCACGACACGCGGCGGGCGGGCGACCGCACGCTTAGTCTGGATTTCTTGGGAAGAACGGATTTAAGCCCGGTCTGGCTGTCCGAACGGGTGAACCGGTTCGACGGAGAGGATCACGGAGTCGTCGATCCGAAGGAAGGCGTCTTCATCGGCAAGGATCAGGACAATCCGTGGTTCGTCGTATTTGGAGCCGATCGGCCGTTCCGGGAAGGGGTCGTCGATCGGGCGCTGTTCGGACCGGAGACAACCGCCGGCGCGGGAGTGTCCGGCCAATTGACCTATGAGCATGTCGCTTTGCCCGACGGCGGGTCCGTAGACATTCATTTCTTCATCGCGGGCTCCTGCCATTCCGAGGAAGCCGCCAGGACGACGTTCGTCCGACTGCGCAGCGATCATCTCCGGCTCTTTGCGGAGAAGCGGCAGCGTTACGAAGAGATGCTGGAGCAGACGGCCATCTCGATTCCGGACAAGCAGCTGGAGAAGGTGTTTAACTGGGTCAAGTTCAATACCGACTGGTTAATTCGGGACGTCCCGGAAATCGGGCGCGGTCTCGGGGCCGGTCTGCCGGAATATCCGTGGTGGTTCGGATGCGACAACAGCTATTCCCTGCTCGGCGCGCTGCCGCTGGGTCAATTCGAGCTGGCGCGCCAGACGCTGGATTTGCTCAGAAACATCTCGGAGCGGCAGAACGACAAAGGCATCATTATTCATGAACTCTCGACCTGTGGCGCGACCTATCATATGTTCGACAGGAGCAATACGCAGGAAACGCCCCACTTCATCAAATGTGCCTGGGAAACGTTCCTGTGGACGGGAAATCTGGTGTTTCTGCGCCAGGTCTATCCCGCTTTCCGCCAAGGCATTCGCTGGCTGCTGGAAGAGAAGGACCCCGACGGCGACCTGCTGCCCGAGGGCTACGGCATTATGGAAACCGAAGGCTTGAACCTGGAATTGATCGATTCCGCGGTCTATACCTGCGAGGCGCTGCGCGTCACTTCTCTTGCCGCCCGGCTGCTGGACGAACCGGAGCTGGCGGATCATTACGGCAAGCTCGCGGAGAAGCTGAAGACCGTCATCAATGAGCAGCTGTGGCTGGAGGACGAAGGGGTATACGGGGACGTTGTAGGAACGCCCGCGGTCATTTTGACCAAAATGGACGATTACATTGCCGATATACGCAGCAAGGCCGGCGAACAAGCGGCCCGGGACATGATCGGATTAAAGGAGCAAATGCAGCAAGCGGCGCCGGACGAACAGAGAGCCTGGCTGTTCAAAAACTGGGTGATCAACACGCCGATGGAAACCGGGATTGCCCCCCGCAAGCAAGCGTATCGCGCATTGGAACGCATGGAAAGCGCCGAATTCACCGGCCCGTGGGGAACTTATTTGACCGGTCCTTACCGCAAGGCCATGATGACGATATCGACAGGCGTCTCCGCGGTCGCGGAATGCCGTTACGATCGAATGGACGAGGCGCTCCGTTACGTGAAGCTGATTGCGAGCACGTTCGGACAAGTGGTTCCCGGCTCCATCAGCGAAATGTCGCCCGACTACGGCTGCTTCGTGCAGGCGTGGACGGTGTACGGCATGGTTTCTCCCCTCGTCGGCTTTATGTTCGGCATTCAGCCCGCAGCGTATTGGAAGGAAATCGCGCTGCGTCCCAGACTTCCGCAAGATTGGGAGGAAGCGTCGGTTGAGCGCGTGGCCGTAGGAGAAGGAGAGCACCGCAATTCGCTGAACTTTTTCATTACCCGCAACTCGCAAGAAGCGGTATATCGTTTCAGCTTGGACCAGCCCGGCTGGACGGTTAAATTAAACGTTCCCTGCCCGGCAGGGGCGACGATATGGCTGGACGGTGAAGAAATTGGCGCGGAGCGTGCCGAAGACGAAGCCAATCTTGCAATAACGGCTTCTCGTACCCACGAGGTACGGATCGTCCGCACCTAATTTATTCACAGGAGGAATTATGGAGTACAGGGTTATTAAAGAGAACGATTTGTTCCTGCTTACAGACCGTGGCGGCGATATTACAGGCCAGGAATACGGACACGGCCTCTACACGAAAGACACAAGATTCCTCAGCAAGCTGACGCTGAAAATAAACGGTCTGCGGCCCGTCGTTCTGGCTTCCGGAGCGGATCAGAATTACATCTCGCAAATTGTGCTCACGAACCCCGCCGTCGAGGTATCCGGGGAGGCCGCGGAAGCGGCGCTGCCGCGCGAAACGGTCGAACTGAAGCGCGTGCGCTTTATTTATCAAGGCGTTCTGTACGAGTCCGTCACGATCGCCAATTACAACCCCGCCCCGGCGAGCTTTCGCGTTTCGCTGGAGCTGGACGCCGATTTCAAGGATATGTTTGCCGTTCGGGGCTTTATAACCGGCGAGCTCGGCCGGAAGACGGGAATCGAGCCAATCGGCGACGGCTTGAAGATGAGCTACCTGGGCGTGGACCATGTTTCGAGAAATCTGCGGATCGAATGGTCCGTCCCCCCCGACAATTGGGAAAAATCGCAGGATGGCGCGGTCGTATGCTACGATATGGAGCTCGGCGCCGGCGAGTCCCGCACTTTGGACTTCTACTTGACTCCCGTGATCGGCAGCGAGCAGCCCGCGAGATATCCGCATGACGAAGCGATTGCGGAGCTGCGGCAATCCTATCGGGAGTGGGAGGAGCAATCGACGGCGATAGACAGCGATCTGCCGCTGTTCAACCGGCTTGTTCATCGCGGGATGCAGGATATCCGAATTTTGCTGACCGACCTGGGGTGCGGTCCCTTCCCGACCGCCGGTCTGCCCTGGTACGCCGTGCCCTTCGGCAGAGACAGCCTGATCGCCGCGCTGCAGCTCCTTCCGATGCAGCCGGAAATCGCCAAAGGAACCATCTTGACGATGGCGCGCTATCAAGGGACCAAGAACGATCCGTGGCGCGACGAGCAGCCGGGCAAAATCATGCATGAATTGCGCTCGGGAGAGCTCGCCAATTCCGGGCAAATTCCGTTTACTCCGTATTACGGCACGATAGACGCAACTCCTCTGTTTGTCATCCTGATCGAGGAATATGTCAGATGGACGGACGATATCGAATTGCTCCGGGAGATGCTTCCGTCTATCGCCAGAGCGCTGGAGTGGATGGACGCATGCAGCGCCGACGAAGGCCGCGGATTCGTCGCCTACAGCCAGGAATCGTCAAAAGGGCTCGTGAATCAAGGGTGGAAGGATTCGGATAACGCAATCGTGCACCGCGACGGTCAACTGGCGAATGCGCCTATCTCGCTTGTCGAAGTACAAGGGTATGTCTATCAGGCGAAATCGAAGCTGGCGAGTCTGCTAACAACAGTAGCCGATCAAATTGGGGACCGTCGGGAGCTGACGGAGTGGGCGGCTCGTCTGGAGGCGGAAGCGGCGGCGTTAAGAGAGCGTTTCGAAGCCGCCTTCTGGATGGAATCCGAGCAGTACTATGCGTTAGCGCTCGATCGGGAGCAGCGGCAGGTGGCGACGATTACCTCCAATCCCGGACACTTGCTCATGACGGGCATCCTTCCGGCCGGCAGGATGGCTGCCGTATCGAGCATGCTCGTATCTCGCCAGCTGTTCAACGGTTATGGGGTTCGCACGATGGCGGAAGGCGAGACAGCCTACAATCCGATGAGCTACCACAACGGCAGCGTGTGGCCGCACGATAACGCCCTCTGTCTGATCGGCTTAAGCCAGAACGGATTTCAGGAGGCCACGCATAAGATCATGGACGGCCTGCTGGCGGCGGCCGAACATTTCGAGAACGACCGGTTGCCGGAGCTGTTCTGCGGCTATTCCACGGATTACGGAATGCCGGTATCGTATCCCGTCGCCTGCTCCCCGCAGGCGTGGGCGGCCGCGACGCCGCTTGTGTTCATCCAGGCGATTCTGGGCCTCCGCCTCGATTATGCCGCGCGCGAGGTCCGTCTTCGCCCGTCGCTGCCCACGGGAATGCAGGAGTTCAGCGTTCGGCGAATGCGGCTGGGAAGCGGATATTTGCAGGTAAGAATCACGCGGCGGCATGGGGAATATAACATCGAGATTGCTCACAACACCAGCGGATGGACCGTACGCAAGGAATCCGCGCTAAGCGACAGCCAAGCCGGGACGCCTTCCGCGTCCTCTGACAGAGAATCGCGTTCGGAAAACGATCTGATCATCCTGTGATCGGATCGTTCGTCACGCGCCAGCTTTAGGTGAAATTTCGCACAAAACGCATCCCTCTTCGTTGGCCCGAGGTCAACTTGTACGATTTTTCATACAAATCTACCAACCCGGCCTCTCCAACACCGCATTTTGTATGAAAAATCACCTAAAATGGACGCATCGACCGGCAAAATCGCGATTTTTGTATGATTTATCGTACAACTGGACTCAAGCGAGAGTTGTTAAGAACCAGAGCGCTCTACCGGAACGGCCCATGATTTCACCATGTATGAGAATTCGTCGTTGCGAGCCTTATTCTTTCAACAACGCCTTCGGTGTCCCTTGGACGCTGAAGCCGCTTTGCCATTCATCCGACGGGTCGCAAAACCAAACCCGGAGCCTGGGAAATCCGGCTCCGGGTTTGGTTTGTCTATTCATGCGTCTATTCTATTGGCATCCGTTCCTATCTGCCCCGCTGCGATCCGCGGCCGCCCCGGCCGCCGGTCCCGCCAGGTCCGCCCTTCGGTCGGCCGGCTCCCCCGCCGAACTTGACGCCTCCCGCCTTCGGCCCGGACGACCGCCCGCTCCCGAAGCCGCCGCTTCTCGGCTCGGCCGCGCGTCCGCCCCGGGCCGGCTTCGCTGCGCCTCTCCCCGTTGCGGCGCTCCACCCTGCGCTTGCCGCACCTCGCCCTGTGCCTGCGGCGCTCCGTCCCGCGCCTGCCGCGCTCCGTCCCGCGCCTGCTGCTCCGCGCCCTACGCCTGCGGCGCTCCGCCCTGCGCTTGCCGCACCACGCCCTACGCCTGCGGCGCTCCGCCCTGCGCTCGCCGCACCACGCCCCGTGCCTGCCGCGCCTCTGCCCGAGCCAGCTGCGCCGCGCCCAAAGCCTGCCGAGCCCCGCTCGGACCGCTGCTCGTCCCGAGGGCCGCCGCCCGCGCGGCTCCCCCGGCCGGCCTTCGCGTCGGACGCGCCGCCGCGTCCTCGCCGTCCCCCGGCAGCGCCGGTTCCGGCCGCGTCTCCGCGCGCGCCCCGATCCTTCCGGCTCGCCGCTTCCCGGCCCGCGCCTCGCGGCGGACGGCCTTCGCTGCCCGCGCGACCGTGCCCGCCGCCCGCGCGCGGCCCTTGCAAGCCTCCCCCGTCCAGCGGAGAACCGTCCGGGCTTCTGCGCTCCATCGCCATCTGGATGCCGTTCTCGATGTCCGCGAATTCCCGGCGATCCTTCGGCGCGATCAGCGTAATCGCCAGCCCCTTCTCCCCGGCCCGACCCGTCCGGCCGATCCGGTGGATATAGCTCTCCACGTCGAGCGGAACGTCGTAGTTGAACACGTGCGTAACGCCCTCCACGTCGAGACCGCGCGCCGCCACATCCGTCGCGACCAGCAGCTGCAGCTTCGCGTCGCGGAACCTCTTCATGACCTGCTCCCGCTTTGATTGGGACAGATCGCCATGCAGCTCGTCCGACGCGTAGCCCATCTCCTGCAGCGCCACGTTCAGCGTATTCGCCCTGCGCTTCGTCCGGCAGAAAATAATGCTGAGATAGGGCTGCGTCTCCTCCAACAGCCCGACCAAGGTCTCCTGCTTGTTGCGATCCGACGTCTCCACGACCCATTGGCGAATATCCTTTACCGTCACGCGCTCGGCCTTCACCGTTACATGCTGCGGATTGTGCAGAATGCGTCCCGCCATCTCGCGAATCACCGGCGGCATCGTCGCCGAGAACAGCATCGTCTGCTTCTTGTACGGCGTCTGCCGCAAAATATCCTCGACTTCCTTCAGGAAGCCCATATGCAGCATCTGGTCGGCTTCGTCCAGCACGAGCATCTTCACCGCTTCCAGCGAGATCGTCTCGCGGCGCAAGTGGTCGAGCAGCCGTCCCGGCGTCGCCACGATCAGATGCATGTCTCCCTTCAGCTTATGAAGCTGCGCCTCCACGTCCTGACCGCCGTACACGGCCAGCACCTTGATGCCGTCCGCCGGCCTCAGAAGCTTCTTGATCTCTCCGGTAATCTGGATCGCCAGTTCCCGCGTCGGCGTCAGAATAAGCCCCTGCACCTGCGGCACGTCCGTTCTGACCTTGTCCAGCATCGGCAGCACGAAAGCCAGCGTCTTCCCCGTTCCGGTCTGCGCTTGGCTGATCACGTCATGGCCGGCCTTGACGATCGGAATCGTCTCCTCCTGCACCGGCGTCGGCTTCGCGATGCCCATTGCCTTCAATATATCTACGCGTCCCTCGGACACGCCCAATCCCGTAAAATCCGTCACCCGATCCACTCCATCCTCTTAGTCCCTCGATCCGCCGCAAGCCTGACCTCGTCCGTTCCGATTCGAATTCCGGCTAACCGTTTCTCGACATTCCTTTCTATCCTACCACATCGGACTGCCGCACATGTACCTTCTTGCGCAATCTCGTCCGTGGCGAATAACGACAAAGAGCCGCTCCGCAAGCAGCCCGCCTTGCTTCGGAAGCAGCTCCCGTCTGCATTATCGGCCCGACACGCTCAGCGCGTTGCCGCAAAATTCGCATTCCGCCTGCACGCCCGGCACAATCTGCGAGCTCGCTCCGCAGCCGAAGCAGGTGACGGCCACCGGCGGTCTGCCCGCGGGACGCTCCGTCGCCGCGGCCGCTTCCGCGTCCGGCGATCCGGACGACCTGCGGCCGTCCATCGCGATCTGGCCGGTCGCCGGGTTTAATCTGGCCCCGGGAAGCCGGTCGGTAGCGATCATGTAGCTGATATCCTGCTTGACGTTCGATTCGCTTTCCCCCGTCAGCTGCGCAAGGGCGCTTACCGTATGCACGCCCTCCGACGTCGTCAGCTGATAGTACCTTCCGTACAGGTTTTGCATTTTATTTTTGCGATTGTTCGCCAGCAGATAGAAAATGAACGCAGGAGCTCCCAGAATGATCCCGAACACGATCGCCATCAGAGTGAAATCCCCGGCTCCGAAATCGGGTTCGCTGGCCGTGACGCCTAGAAGAATCGCAACAATCAAGCCGTAGAATGTCAGAAACGCATGTCCGACGATCTTGTAATCCTTGACGCGCAGGTGATTCACCCTGGCATGCGCCGCGAAACGGATCAGAATAAGCAGGATCGCCACCGGAAAGAAGATGATCGTGGATATGATGATTAACGAACCGTGAATTTTCGGGCTATCGATTTTCATCCGTCGCTTGCCTCTCTTTATCTTGTATTAGGGCGTGTAGGCAAACCCGCTCAGGGGCATCTATCACCGCCTTTTCGCCCCCTGCTTCGACCCTTTGACGTACCCCGGTACGCCTTCACAAAAGTTCCTTGCATGGAACGAAAATTCGGCAACATCTGCTATCTTCGGAGTATGCTTACACGCCCTAGTGCCTGCTCGTTATGAACCCTTCTCTTGCAGAGCCGCGTTTTTCATATACATCGCCAGAAGCCCGAGCACGATCGCCGCCGCGCCCAGGATCATAAACTGCGCGAGGGCGTAATGGAACGTCGATACGTCCAGCGCCCAGGAGAAAACCATTGCGAACACGAACGCCCCGATCCAATAGAGCCCCGCGACGATGCCCATCGCGATATACACCGGGATCAGCCTGCGGGAACGGGGGCGGTTCGCCAAATAATGAAGCGTTATTCCGTACAGAAACGTCTCTCCCAGCATCAGCGCCGACAGCGTAATCAAAGTGTGGGACAGCCGGGCGTACGGCAGCCCGAGCAGCAGCACCAATGCCGCGGTGACAAGCAGCGCGAACGCGTAGACGAACGTCGCGATGCGGGCGAATCCTTTGCCCGAGCTTTCTTCCTTTTGCAAGCCGATGTTATCCATCCCTTCGAGTCAGCCTCCTCTAATCGATCAGCTTATGGCCGCATTCGAGACAGAACTTCTGTCCCGGCTTCACCTCATGCTGGCAGCTGCCGCACTTCAGCGCCATGCCGGTGCCGCAATTCGGGCAGAACTTGGCTGCCGGATCGACTTCCTCGCCGCACTGGCGGCAGGGATTGCCTTTAAGCGAATGGCCGCATTTCATACACCGGCTCGCATCCTGCGGATTGTCCGCTCCGCATTTCTCGCAGGCGTTGTTCGGATCTCCGCAGTGCAGGCAGAAATTCGCGCTCGCGGGAAAATTCCGGCCGCAATTGTTGCACTGCACTTCCTGCGCCCCTGTGGGAGCAGCCGCGTAGCTGTGGCCGCAGGAGATGCAGAACTGGGCGTCTTGGCGGTTCATCGTCCGGCATTGGGGACACGTTTTGTTATACTCCCCGCCAACGTTCAGCTGGCCGGCCAGGCCCGATACCTGATTGCCCATGGCGCCGCCGATGCCGAAGCCCATTCCCAGCCCGATCCCGGCCCCCATCACGTTCGCGCTGCCGCTGCCTTCGTTCCTGGCCGCACCTTCCAGCGTGTCGAATGTGCGCTCCTGCTGGTACGTATAGCCGAGGATGTCCATTTCCGCTCTCTTGGCCAACGCTTCCTTTAATCGGGCCGTTGCCGGATCGTCGTCCGGAATATTGATCGAATCGATGAAGAAATTCAAGATCCGAATGCCGAACTCGGCGAAGATCGGCCCGATGCGCTCTTCGATATGCTTGGAGATTTCCGACATATAGGCGCTGATCTCCAGAATGCTGATCTTCTTGAAGATCAGATAGGAAGAGATCAGTTCCTTGATATTCATCATCAACACGCCCCGAAAATGACGGATCATCGCATCCTTGTCGAACACCGGAAGCGTGCCGATCAGCTTCGTCAGGAACTTGCGGGCGTCTTCGATCTGCAAGCCGAATTGTCCGAAGGAACGCACCGTGACGATGATCTGGTACTTCGGATCCTGCAGCTGCAGCGGAGTCGTCGTCCCCCATTTGACGTCCAGCGAATGAATTTTGTTGACGTACCATACTTCCGCCGTGAACGGAGACCGTCCCCCGAACGGAAGATTGACGATCTCCTGCAAGAACGGAATGTTAGCCGTGCTCAGCGTATGGCGGCCCGCCTGGAACGCGTCCAGCGCCTTGCCGCCCTTGAACAGGATTGCCTCCTGCGTCTCGTTAACGATCAGTTGGGTCCAGGTTCCCAGCTCCTGATTCGGATATCTCCACGCGAACACGTCCGCGGATCCGTCGTATTTGACGACCTCGATAACTGCCATGCCTGCTTGCCTCCCCTATGACTTTAACGACTCCCCGTACGGCAGCGCCTCTCTAGTCCTCTCGTCCCGTCACAATTCTCCATTTTCCGACTATTGATCTATTCTACATTCAGGAAAATTTTCCTTCGCAAAGCTTGCCATCTCCTGAAAAGTTTTCCTGCATACCGGCATCTTGCCCCCTCCATTTGCACGCGAAAAAACCCGCACAACGTTCCGAAAAGGAAAGTTTGCGGGAACCGCCACGTATAAAGCCATTGGCTTGGACCATCCTATTGAGAGGAGGTGAGCGAGCCATGGCCAAAGACGTTCTGTGCGAAGTCAATTCGTGCAAGTACTGGGGTCCGGGGAACGAGTGTCACGCTTCTTCGATCTACGTCGTGAACAACCGGAACAAGCAAGCGTCCAATTCCGAAGAAACCGACTGCAAAACGTTCGAACCGAAAATGTAATTCGTGCGACCACACGAAAAGCTGCGGTTCGAGAGAGCGAGGCTGTCTTCCGAAGGTCTTAAGCGGCCTGCGGGGCAGCCTCGTCTTTACGCTCCTCAGTATTGTGCCCAACAATGAGAATTATTATCACTATGCCGCCGCCATTTTTTCATCGTCATTCTCAATCCGCACGCCCCTGTTTCGATCCATCCCATCCCGTTTTCGAGCCGTCCCCGCGCCTCAACGAAGCTTGCGCTGGAACTGCGCCAGCTCCGCGAACCGCTCCGGCAGCGCGTCCCGGGTCCGCTCGTAGATGCCGAACAGCTCCCGATAGATCCCGTGACGCCGCGAGTCCGGCTGCATCCGCTGCGCGATTGGCGCCCATTCCTTGGCGCGGCTCAAGTCCGCCAGCTCGCCGAGCCCCTGCATCGCCGTCATCGCCGCGCCCAGCGCGGAAGCCTCCGTCACGCGCGGCACGCCGATCTCCTGCCCCAGCATATCGGCGAGCATCTGCAGCCAGAGCGGCGACCTCGCGAAGCCGCCCGAAGCGCGAACCTCGGAGGCCGGTCCGGCCAGCTCGCGCAGCGCCTCCGCCACGGACAGCACCGCGAACAGCACCCCTTCCAGCCCGGCGCGGACGAAATGCTCTCCCCGGTGCCCCAGATTGGCGCCGATATAAGTGCCGCGCACCTCCGCGTTGTAGATCGGAGCCCGCTCCCCCGACAGGAAGGGGAGGAACAGCAGGCCGTCCGCCCCGGGGCCGACCCGCGCCGCCTCCTCCAGCAGCTCCTCGGTCGTCTTGTTCCCGCCGAACAGGGAATTTTTCATCCACTGCAGCACGATGGCTCCGTTATTCGTCGCGCCCCCGATCACATAGGCGGAATCCGCCACGCTGTAGCAGAACGTCCGCATTCTCTCGTCCGTCAGCGGCTTGTCCGTCATCATCCGCACCGCGGCGCTCGTGCCGATCGTAACCGCCAGATCCCCGGCTCCGACCGCTCCGACGCCGATATTGGCCAGCGCGCCGTCGCTGGAGCCGAGGAAGAACGGCGTATCCGCCCGCAGCCCCATGTCCGCCGCCAGCGCTCCGTCCATCCCCTGCAGCCGATGCGTGACCGGCCTCAGCTCGGACAGCCTGCCGGCGTCCAGACCCGCCGCGCTTAACGCCCCTTCGTCCCAGGTCAGCGTATCCAGCCGCAGCAGCCCGGTCGCCGAAGCCAGGGAAGGGTCCACGACCCATTGCCCGAACAGGCGATGAACGACATACTCCTTAATGGATACGAACCTCCGGGCCGCCGCCCATACGTCCGGCCGGCTCTCCCGCAGCCACATCAGCTTCGGCAGCGGCGACATCGGATGAATCGGGGTTCCCGTGCGCCGGTAGATGCCAAGCCCGTCGAGCCGCTCCTTGAGCAGCCGCACCTGGGGCTCGCTGCGCCCGTCCGCCCAGGTGATGCTTCTCGTGAGCGGCCGCCCGGCCTCGTCGACCGCGATCACGGAATGCATCGCCGAGCTGAAGCCGGCCGCGGCGACGTCGTCCCCGCCCAGCCCGCTCTGCGCCAGCGCCCCGCGCACGCTTTCCGCCAACGCGCCGACAATCGCGTCCGGCTCCTGCTCCGCCCAGCCCGGCTGCTCCTGCAGCAGCGGATATTCCACCGCGAAGCTGCCGAGCTGTTTTCCGCCCTCTCCGAACACTACGCTTTTCGTGCTTGTCGTCCCGATATCGATGCCGATGATGGCTTTCCCGTTATGCATCCGTTCCTGCTCTCCCCGTGCTTTGACTTTGACTCCGTTAGTTATACCATACCATCCAAGAGAGCCAATATCCATTGCCCGACGGGAAAGAACAGCCATCCGTTCAACTCCGCGACCGATCCGGTCGGCCAACGGAGCAAGCCGGCGATATTCATGTAGGCGCACCAAGCGACCAGCACGATGTACAGGCCCCGGTCGATCTTCCTGCCTTCGCGCCGGAGAGCCCGCAGCCCGAGCGCCAGCAGCGCCGCGTACCCGACAAAGCACATGATCAGCTCTTCCATGCTCCCGCCTCTAATCCTTTTCCGTCAAAGTTTTGAACGACCGGTTGGTCAGCCCCATCCGCTTGATCGTGACATGAACCGAAGGCTCGATTTGAATCTTGGCCAGAAACGCCGGCCAGTCTTTCTTCATCCGCTTCCATTCCTTCGGATACTTCCGGTGGATCGCGTCCGCGAATCCGACGACGTCGATGTTCATCTTCCGGGCCGCCTGCCACGCGTTCTCGATCCTATCCGTAATCTCCCGCTCCAATTGGCCCTCTAGTTGACGAGCGACCGAAGGCTCGTTCAAATCCTTCGTGCAATCCGTCTCCATAAGCTGTCCCTCGCCCTGCACCTCGATTCTCATCGTGAAGCCGTCGCCGTCCTTCTTCGGCGTCAGCTGCGTCGCCGACTCGGCCAGCTTGAATGCCGAGTCGATCTTCGCCTTGTCCTTCTCGCAGGCGAAAGGGATCGTCGTCGTCTTGATCCTGTTGCGGATGAAAGCGGCCCCGAGCGCTTCCTCGCGGCTCATCCACCCCGCCATTCTGTCTCCGTTAAACACCGCCAATCGGCCCAGCCGCAGCTTGGAAGACAGCGAGGTTTTGCTCAAAGCGTCCGCCGAGCTTACCTCCTCCTTGCCCGAGATCAGAATTTCGGGCACGATCGCGCTCCTGGACGGGCTGACGATCGACAGCGCCAGATCGTAGATTCTGACGTTCGGCAGCGCGGAGAATTCTTCGGCTTCATTGCGCAGAGTTTCCTCGATGCCGTCGCCCGGAATGATCTGGAGCTGCATCAACTGCTCCAGGATTTTGCGCGCATTGCCCTTCGCGATAAGCACGCTTACCGTCTCCCGCGAATCGGGATTGCGGAAATAAACGTCCAGCAGCGGCGACAGCCCCTGCCGGGCGACGACATCGCTGATGACAACGACGCGGGTATGGGAGAAGAAGAGGTGGCGGGGGCTCTCCAGCGTGCTGCGCCCGACTGCCTCGCGAATCGTTTTCCCCTGGGTCGAGTAGACGATGATCGGCAGCTTCGACGCTCCGCCTCCCGTTACGCTCATCGTCTTCGAGATGGCGGACGGGATAACGACCTGATAGGAGATGCTCCACTTGCCGTCCTCCCAATCGATCGCCGTCGCCGAGGTGATCGCCAGCTCGTTCAGCTCCGTCCGATCCCAACAACCGGTCGCTCCGAAGCTCGCGATAAGCAGTATCGACAGCGAAGCGAACCGTTTGGCCGCCCTCACGGCGACTCCCCTGCCGAAGCGGCCGGGGGGCGCTTGATTTTCAAACCGAGCCATAGAAGGGCGGGCACGATCACGTTGCACGCAATCAAGAAGGCCGTCGATACGGATTTCTGATAATGAAGGAACGTCGCTTCATCCGACCAGGAAAACAGCGAGTGCAAGAAAATGAGCAGGCTGATCGTCCAGAGGAAAGGCTTCTCCGCCTTGATCCGAAGCGAATGCGTGAAGCAGTGGATCGTGCCGAATACGAAAATGCACAGCTTGACGTAGACAGTCGCGACCCAGACGCAGATGAAGACCAGATCCACCCGCTCCACGAAGCTCCCGTATTTAATGATTTCCGCCGCCCCGAACATGGGATACGCCATAATGCCCGGCAGCTCCGGACCGAATTGCAGCAGAACCACCAACACGACGGTCAATAGCAGGAAGGTCGCCAGGGAGACTCCCCCGATCGCAATGGCCGTCGAACGGCGAGGCTTGCTCAGGTAGGGGGCGAGAATGAACAGAAGCGAAGCTTCCGACAGCCAGCCTACGGACGGAAGCCCGCCCTCGATGAGGCGCGGAAGCGGAGCGTCTCCGATGGGGAACAGGAATTCCGACTGCATCTGATTGAGCTCCAAGCCGATCCCCAGGGCGAGGAACACGATCATCCCGGCGCAGACGAGGACGCTGACCCGCGCGATCACCTCGATGCCTCCCGACGCCGCGTAGACGGCAATCAGGATCGGTACGACCGACAGCACCGCCACGGGCGTTTTCTGCAGCAGCTCGTTGGACAGGAAATTGACGAGCTCCCGGATCGTGACCGAAGCGACGGACAGATAATACTGTGCCAGCAGAAGGCCCGCTGCGACGCTTATCGCCCGGCCAAGCCGGGAATCCAGCCAGGAGAAGAAGGAGACCCCCGGGTTCATTCGCGAGAGCGAGCCGTAGAGCAGCGCGAAGCCGACGCCCAGCGGCCACGCTGCGAGCACCGACAGCCAGGCATCCTGCCCGGACGCCCCGATAGATACAGTCGGAATGACGATGACGGCCGTCGGCGTAATGGCCATCGCGATCAAAACCGCCGCCTGTATGGAACCTATCTTCTCAGCATTGATCGGCATGGGGGATCTCCTAAAATTTCGATTTTCGGCCCGGAAGATTCGGCATCTGATCGTCGCCTTGACGGATAAGATTGCTTCCGTCCGCGATCGTCGGAGGACGCTTCTTCATGACCCAGTGGGGCATGCGAATGAACGTATCCTTCCAGTTGGTCCAGACGAAAGGCGTCAAAGGAGCCAAATAAGGGACGCCGAAGGAGCGCAGGCTCGCCAGATGAATGAGCAGCACCATCAAGCCAGACATGATTCCGAACAGGCCGAGCGTCCCGCCCAGAATCATCATGACGAACCGGATCAGCCGGGCCGCGATCGACATATTGATCGCCGGGATAACGAAGCTGGCGATCGCGGTGAACGACACGACGATGACGATCGCCGCGGAGATCAGTCCGGCCTGCACGGCGGATTGTCCGAGCACGAGCGCTCCGACGATCGAGATCGCGGGACCGATGACCTTCGGCATCCGCACCCCCGCCTCGCGCAGCACTTCGAACGTGATTTCCATCAGCAGCGCTTCGACGATCGCCGGGAACGGCACGCCTTCCCGCTGCGCCGCCAAGCTGATCAGCAGCGGAGTCGGCAGCATCTCCTGGTGGAACGTCGTAATCGCGATAAACATCGCGGGCAGCAGCATCGATACGAAAAAAGCGACGTAGCGGATCAACCTCAAAAAAGTGGCAATATCGTACCGTTGATAGAAGTCCTCGCTCGATTGGAAAAACCGGACGAACGTCACCGGCGCGAGCAGCGCGAACGGAGTGCCGTCTACGATAATCGCGATCTGCCCTTCCAGAATGCCCGCGGCGGTCGCGTCGGGCCGCTCCGTATTCTCGATCGTCGGGAACGGCGTAATCGGCACGTCCTGGATGAACTCCTCGACATACGCGCTCTCCAGAACGCTGTCGGTATCGATCCGGTCGATTCTCCGCCGGATCTCCTCCACGATCGAGGCCTTCGCGATGCCGTGAAGATACACCAACGCGATCTGCGTCTGCGTCAGTCTCCCCAGCGTCTTCCGCTCTACCCTTAATCGGGGCGATTTGATCCGCCTGCGAATTAAGGACAGATTCGTCTTGATCGACTCCGTGAAGCTCTCCTTGGGACCGCGGATGACCGTCTGCGAGCCGGGTTCCTCCACCGCCCGCCTGTCGCCTCCCGAAGTGTCGGCGGCCAGGGCCGTCGCGCTTCCTTGCAGGAACACGATCGTATGTCCTTCCAGGATGCAGGCAAGCGCTTCTTCCGGCGAGCGCAGTTCGTGCACGCGGCCGACCGCAAGCGCGCGATCCCTGATCTTCCGGTACCATTCCTCCGACGATTTCCCGGACGAACTCTCGCCGATCTCCGACATCAGCGGGTGAAGAAGCATCTGGTTCACCGTAGAGGAATCGACCAGATTATCGATATAAATAAAGGCCACGACGCTCGAATCCGCCCCGTCGACGCCGATCTTGCGAATCGTGAGATCGTCGCTCCCGCCCAGCTCCGTCACGATCGTTCTCAGGTTCTCGTCGACGTCCCCGGACAGACCTTCTCCGGTGTCCCGCGATGCGGCTGTGCCGCTGCGACCGTCTTGCTTGGCGGCCTTCCTCTGCTGCGAACTGCCTTGGCCTCTCTTCCTTCGGAAGAGGACGTTCCACAGCTTCATCGAAGTTCCTCCTCTGCACGAAAGTCGTTCAAGAGCGCGATCGGAAGGGACAGTTTTACCTTACTATTTCCAGCGGCATGGATAACCATTCCTCCGCCCCGTTTCCCCGAACATGCGAAAGAGGCCGCCCGGTCCTTCGACCGCGGCAGCCTCCTCCAGCGTTATTCACTTCCTGTGCATCTTAAACTCCAGGAACAGCTCGTTGTAATGCGACAGCATCCTTTTCCCCAGGTTCTCGTAGACCTCCAGCCTGTCGGTCAGCTCCGGCGACGGATAGAACCGCTCGTCCTGCGAGATTTCCTCCGGCAGCAGCTCCAGCGCCTTCGCGTTCGGCGTCGAATAGCCGACATACTCGGTATTGCGCGCGGCCACCTCGGGGTCCAGCATGAAATTGATGAACTGGTGCGCCCCCTCCAGATTGCGGGCCGACGTCGGAATGACCATATTGTCGAACCATACGTTCGACCCTTCCCGGGGAATGACATAGTCGAGATTCTCATTCTCTCCCATGATTTCCGCCGCGTCCCCGGACCAGACGACGCCGACCGCCGCCTCCTCCCCGGCCAGCAGCATCTTGATCTCGTCGCCGACGATCGCCTTCACGTTCGGCGTCAGCGTCCCCAGCTTGCGCTTGGCTTCCTGAAGATGCTCCTCGTTCGTGTCGTTGAGCGAATAGCCCAGGCTGTTCAGCCCGAAGCCGATGACCTCCCGCGCCCCGTCCACGAGCAGAATCCGGTTGCGCAGCTCCTCGTTCCACAGATCGTTCCAGCTCTCGAACGCCTGCCCGTCCAGCAGCGTCGGGTTGTAGATAATGCCGACCGTGCCCCAGAAATACGGAATCGAATATTCGTTCCCCGGGTCGAAGCTCAGGTCGAGGAAGCGCTCGTCGATATTGCCGAGATTCGGAACCTGCGAATGATCGATCGGCAGCAGCAGCCCTTCCTCCTTCATCTTGCTGATCGCGTACTCCGAAGGAATGGCCACGTCGAACGCCGTGCCGCCCTGTTCGATTTTCGTCATCATCGCCTCGTTGGAATCGAACGTCTGGTAGATGACCTTGATCCCCGTCTCCTGCTCGAACTCGGCGATCAGCTCCGGATCGATGTAATCGCCCCAGTTGAAAATCGTCATCGTATTCCCGCCCGAATACCCCTGCGACGAATTCAAATACGACGTCCAGTACATCAGGCCGAAAGCCGCGACGAACACGGCCAGGAACAATCTGACCAGCTGCTTCATGGCTGCACGACCCCCCAGTCCGGCTTGCGGCTGGCGCGCCGGGTCAGGAAATAGTAGCCCAGCACCAGCGTCACGGTAAACAGAAAGATCAGCGTCGACAGCGCGTTGATCGAAGGCGAGATGCCCTGCCTCGCGCGCGAGTAGATTTCCACCGACAGCGTCGTATAGCCGTTGCCCGTCACGAAGAACGTCACCGCGAAGTCGTCCAGCGAATACGTCAAGGCCATGAAGAAGCCCGCGAAGATTCCCGGACGGAGGAAGGGCAGCACGACCTTCGACAGCACGCCCCACCCGCTCGCTCCGAGGTCCTTGGCGGCGTCGATCAGCGTCGGGCTCATCTCCTGCAGCTTCGGCAGCACCATGAGCACGACGATCGGCACGCTGAACGCGATGTGCGACAGCAGCACCGACGCAAAGCCGAGCCGGATGCCGAGCATCGTGAAGAAGATCAGGAACGAAGCGCCGATGATGACGTCCGGGCTGACGATCAGCACGTTATTCATCGCCAGCAGCGAATTGCGCCGCCTGAGCTTCCGCACCCGCTGAATCGCGAGCGCGCCGACAACGCCGAGAATCGTCGAGATCGCGGACGACAGCAGGGCGATCACGACCGTATTCAGCACGATGATGAGCAGCCGCGTATCCTGGAACACTTCCTCGTACCATTCCAGCGTGAAGCCCTCGAATCCGTGCATCGTCCCCGCGCTGTTAAACGAGTAAACCATCAGGTAGAAGATCGGCGCGTACAGGACGACGAATACCGCGACGAGGTAGACGTTGGCGAGCTTTCCGTTTTTCATGGTCATCGGATTGGATTCCTCGCTCCCCTGCTGCCGGTCATCAGCATAATAATCGCCATTACGATAATGAGCAGCACGGCAATCGCCGAGCCCATGCCCCAATCCTGCGTCACGAGAAAATGCTGCTCGATCGCCGTGCCCAGCGTCACGACGCGGTTGCCCGCGATCAGCCGGGTGATCATGAACAGCGACAGCGCCGGAATGAACACCGCCTGACAGCCGGCCTTCACCCCTTCGAGAGTGAGCGGGAATACGACGCGGCGGAACGTCATCCACGACGAAGCTCCCAGGTCCCGGGCGGCGTACAGCAGCGACGGATTGATCTCCTCCAGCGCGTTATAGATCGGCAGAATCATGAACGGGATGAAAATATAGACCGACACGAACACGAAGCTGAAGTCGGTGAACAGAATTTGTCTCGTGCCGATGCCGACGGCCTCGAACACGGCGTTGACGAAGCCGTAGGTTCCGAACAGGCCGAGGAAGGCGTACGTTTTCAGCAGCAGGTTGATCCAGCTCGGCACGATAATCAGCAGCAGCCACAGCTGCTTATGCTTCGTCCGCGTCAGCCAATAGGCCGTCGGATACGCGACCAGCAGCGAGAACGCCGTAATCAGCAGCGCGTACCAGAACGAATTAAACGTCATCCGCAAATAGACCGGCGTCAGAAACTTCTCGAAGTTGCCCCACGTAAAATGACCCTCGACGTCGAAGAACGAATTGTAGACGATCAGCACGATCGGGGTCGCGACGAACAGCAGCATCCACGCCGCGTACGGAATGAGATAGAGATTCCGCGTTCTCGTCATCGGCCGTCACCCGCGGAGCCCGCCTGCGCGTGCCCGGAATACGATTCGAGCCGTCTGTCGAACTCCTCCTCCGTCTCCCCGAAGCGCATGACGTGGATCGCCTCCGGGTCGAAATGCAGTCCGATGCTGCTGCCGACCACGGCCTTCTTCGTCGAATGGACAAGCCACTCGTTGCCCGCCTTGTCGTAGCCGCTGATCTCGTAGTGAACGCCGCGGAACAGCTGGCTGTCGACCTTGATCTCCAGATTGCCCTGCTCCGGCGCGGTAATCTCCAGATCCTCGGGGCGGATCATAATCTCCACCGGCTCGTTCGGGGAGAAACCCTGGTCCACGCATTCGAACCGCTTCCCGGCGAACTCCGCCCGGAAGTCGGCGATCATGCGTCCCGGCACGATATTCGATTCGCCGATGAAGTCGGCCACGAACCGGTTGATCGGCTCGTCGTAGATGTCCGTCGGCGTTCCGCTCTGCTGGATCTCCCCTTCGTTCAGGACGAAAATCTCGTCCGACATCGCCAGCGCCTCCTCCTGATCGTGCGTGACGAACACGAACGTAATGCCGAGCCGCCGCTGCAGCTCCCGCAGCTCGTACTGCATCTCCGTGCGCAGCTTCAGATCGAGCGCCGACAGCGGCTCGTCCAGCAGCAGAATCTCCGGCTCGTTCACGATCGCCCGCGCGATCGCCACCCGCTGCCTCTGCCCGCCGGACATCTCCGTAATTTCGCGGTCCTCGTAGCCTTCCAGATTGACGAAGCGCAGCGCTTCCTTCACCTTCTCGGAGATGGCGGCGTTCTTCAGCTTCTTGATGCGAAGGCCGAAGGCGACGTTCTCGAACACGTTCAGATGCGGGAACAGCGCGTAATCCTGGAACACCGTGTTCACCTGCCGCTTGTCCGCCGGGACGTCGTTGAGCACCTTGCCGTTAAAGTAGATATTCCCTTCCGTCGGCCGGATGAAACCCGCGATCAGCCGCAAAATCGTCGTTTTGCCGCAGCCCGAGGGTCCGAGCAGCGTGTAGAATTTGCCTCTTTCGATCTCGAAGCTTACCCCGTTCAGCACCGTGCTCCGGTCGTACTTCTGCGTCACGCCCTCGAATCGAATGATCGTGTTGTCCGCCATCTCCGGTTATCGTCCTCTTTTCCGGGCACTCGTCCCTCGTCTTTTGACTTCATTATACAAAATTAGACTTGCGTCACCAACGATTTTACAAAAGACGCGATCATCATTTTCCCCTTTACTTTAAGTGAATAATCATTTATTATAGGCCCATGAGGAAAAAGGATGACAACAAAATCGACGCCCTGTACGAAGCCACCATCGCGCTGGTTAACGAGATCGGCATCGCCGCGACGACCGTCGCCAAGATCGCCAAGAAGGCGAACGTGTCCGCGGCCACGCTGTACATTTATTTCGAGAACAAGGAGGATATGCTGAGCAAATCCTACGTTCGCAGCAAGCTGGAGCTGAGCGAGTTCCTGTTCTCGGATGTGGATTCCGCCGCCCCGATTCGCGAGCGTTTCGACTACCTGCTGAGAAGATTCGTGGCGTTCATTCAGCAGCATAAGGAACAGTTCCTCTTCATGGAGCAGATCTCCAATTCCCCCCTGCTGGAGAAATGGTGTCTGGAGGAGGCCCAGGCTCTGAACGAGCCGCTCAGCGAGTTGTTCGGCGAAGGACAGCGGCAAGGACTTTTCAAGGACGCGGATTATCATCTGCTCGTTCTCTACTCGGTCGTCCCGGTCGTACAGTGGGTGAAGGAGCATCTGAAGCTGCAGCCGTCGATCGACGAACGGATGTTGGATAAGGTCATTCGGATGAGCTGGGAAGCCGTCCGGGCTTGACCTTCTCTTTTTCCCTCAATATAAATAAATATTCATTTATTAAAATGGAGGCTGGAACATGGAAAACGGCATGCGGCAAGGGGATTTATGTTTGGTGACGGGCGTTAGCGGGTATTTGGCTTCCTGGATCGGGCATCATTTGATCGAGCAGGGCTATCGTGTAAGGGGAACCGTTCGCAATACGCAAAACCGGGAACAGCAGGAGAAGCTGCGCACGCTGCTGCCCGGTGCCGAATTCGTCGAGGCCGATCTTCGCCGGGAATCCGGCTGGGCGGAAGCCGTCCGGGGAGTGAAATGGGTATTCCATGTAGCCAGCCCCCAAGCCGTCGCCTCGGAGAAGGACCGGACCGGCGGCGCGGTTCGGGGAACGGAATATTTGCTGCGGGCCGCGTTCGGCGAGCCTTCGGTGGAGAAAGTCGTCCTGACCAGCTCGGAGGCGGCCATCGCTTACGGATACCCGCGGTCCAAGCAGCGCTTTACGGAGGACGACTGGACCGTGGTGGACGGCCCCGCCGGCCGCAACGATTACTTCCGCAGCAAGACGATGGCCGAGAAGCTCGCCTGGGACCTCGCGGCGGATGCGAAGGCCAATTCGCGGCGGGTGCCCCTGGCGGTCGTCAACCCCGGCTTTATCGCCGGCCCGTCGCTTGTGCCCTGGGGCCGCTTCAGTCTCGAGATGCTCAAGAACATCACCTTGGGCAAAATGCCCGCCTTCCCCGACATGGTCAATCATATGGTCGACGTACGGGACTGCGCCCTGATGCACATCGCGGTCATGCAAAATCCGCAGACGAACGGCCGGCGTCATTTTTCCTTCGGCATCACCTCCAAAATGGCGAACATGGCCAAGTCGATACGAAGCCAATACGGCCATCTCGGCTACAAACCGCGTTCCTTCGTCATCCCTACTTCCGTGTTCTGGGCGCTGAAATGGTTCTCCTCCGACGTCGCCTCCCTGTACGGCAAACTCGGGCACGCCAACGAATACGTCGCCAAGCATCCGGGCGTCTACCGCTACCGGTACACCGATCTCGACCGGCTCATGAAGGATTCCGTGGACAGCATGCTTGAGCATGGTTGGCTCTAAGCGGCCGGGAACCGGATCGCCGCTCCCCGGCGCCTGTTCCGACATAGAAGAAAGCCGCAGGAGGAACCTCCTCCGTACGGCTTTCTTCTATTATATAGGTTGCTCGTTTACCGTCCCGCCGCCCAGGCGTCCAGCTGCTTCTGCTTCTCGGCGATCACCTTGTCGATGCCGGCCGATTTCAGTGAGGCGTTAAACTTCGGCAGATGCTCGGTCGGATCGATCGTGCCCGTCTCCAGCGCCATCGCGTACTGCTGCACGACGTTCTGGATCGCGGCCAGCTCCGTCTTGACCGGCTCCGGATTGTACATGAAGCCGAGCGCCTGCGACTTCTCCGCTTCGCGGTTGAACTTGTCCATCTGCGTCCAGATATCCGGGCTGTCCGTCTCCCACGGATAGGCCAGCAGCTGGTTGCCGAACATCCAGCCCTGCCGCAGATTATAGCCGCTGCTCGACGCGTCCACGCCGTCCGGGAAACCGATCGTGCCGTTGTCGTTCACCTTGTAATGCTTGCCCTCGATGCCCCAATGCAGCAGATTGATAATTTCCTTGTCCGAATAGAGCAGGTTCAGGAACATCATCGCCCGCTCGGGGTCCTTGGAATTTTTGGCGATGGCCAGCATCGCGTTCGTGATCGTCAGCGTATTCATCTTCGCGGGCGCCAGCTGCACCTCGACCAGGTCCTTGCCGGTCCAGTTGCCCGTCTGCGTCGTAATGCCCGGCTTGCCTTTGTTCGGCGTGGAGAAGCCGATGTTCGCCTTGATATAGTCCCGGCCCGTCTGCGACGTCGTCGCGATATCCTTCGGAATATAGCCGGCTTCGTAAAACTCGCGCAGCGTCGTGACGAAATCGGCATACTCCGGACTTTCGTACAGGTTTACCACCTGCAGATCGTTCGTATCCGTCAGCACGCCGACCATGTCGCCGAGAGGATCGATCGTCGTCTGCAGCAGCGGATAAGCGATGGAGCCGCCTCCGGCCGCCTTGCCGATCAGGCTCAGCTCCGGCTGCTTGCTCTTGACCGTCTCGAAGACGGGACCCATATCCTTCAAGGAATGAATTGCGCCGGTGTCGATGCCGTACTGCTCCACCAGATCCGTCCGCATCAGCATCGTCGGATAGGCGGCAAAATCGCGAATGCTCGGCACACCGTAGGTGACGCCTTCAATCTTGGATGCCGCGAGCACGTCCGGATCGAATGCCGCGATAATGTCCTGCCCGTAGGCTTGCAGCAAGTCGTCCAGCGGAACGAGCTTCTTCTGCGCCACCTCGGAGATATACTGATCCTCCCCGGTGAACACCAGGTCGACCTGCTCGTTGCCGGAGAACATCAGCACCTTCTGCTGCGTCCAGGCAGCCGACTCGATTCTCCTCAGCTTCACCGTCGCGTTGATCTTGTCCTTCGTCAGCTTGCTGATCTCCTCTTCCACCAGGCCGAGATCCTTCTGATCCGGTCCCCAGAAGGCGATCGTAATTTCGTAAGGCTTAAGCTCGCTCCCGCCGGACGAAGCGCCGGCTCCTCCCGAAGCCGCCGGCGCGCTCTCCTTGCTTCCTCCCCCGGACGAACCCGAGCACCCGCTTAACACCATGCCTGCAACCAGCAGCATCGACAGCCCGGCTTGAATTTTGCTTCTCCACATAGTCAATGAGACCTCCCCAAGTCTTCATTCCGAATGAATGGACCTCCTGTGAATCCGAAGCTTGCTTGTCGCGGAGGAAGCGAACGCCGCGCTGCAGTCGCGGACGCCGCTCTCTCCGCCCTTCTTCCCCGATGACTGACTAAGCCGCTTTTCTTTGATTCAGCCACATCCCCAGAAAACCGATCACGCCGGCGACGGAGAGGTAAGCGCAAATCCGATATAGGGTCTGCGGACCGAGATAGTCGAACATCCAGCCGCCGCACAAGCCGGCGACGATGCCCGAGATGCCGCCCCAAGTGAGGGCGTAGATCGCTTGGCCCGTCGCCCGGTACTCGACCGGGATCAGATGGGCCGACAAAGCGGTTCCGACGTAGTAATAACCGCCGAACGTAATGCAGTGCAGAATCTGGATGAAAATAATATGGATCGGACCGCCGACAACCGACATGAGCAGCCAGCGCACGACAAACAGGAGGCTGACGAGAACCAGACAGCCGAGCATCGTCCGCGTCGACTTCTTCAGGAAACGGTCGAACAGCAGAAATACCGGAATTTCGAAGATCGCCGACAGGAACACCGACCAGCCGATCAGCGTGTTGGAGCCGCCCAGATTGGAAATGTACAAGGACACGAACGTCTGGTTGATCGAATTGGGCACCGAGATGAGCACGCCCAGAATGACGAACACGAAGAACACCTTGCTCGACACCATCACCTTCCAGTAGCTCTGCCGCTCTCCCTTCGGCTTCGAGACGACCTTCCCCCTGGGCAAGCCGATCGTGAAGGCGAGCGAGACGAGCATCATCGCCCCATACAGAATCCACAGATTCAGCAGCCCCATCCAGCTGAGCACCGGTCCCGCCAGCACGGCGATGATCGCCCAGCCGAGCGAGCCCCACAGACGGAACGCGCCGAACTTATGCTTCGTGTTCTCGATCGCGTTCAGAATCAGGCTGTTGCTCTGCGAGAAAGTCGGACTGTTGAAGAAAAAGAAAATGAGCATCACGGCGAAAATCACCGCGTATTCCCGAAGCTGGAACACCAAGATCGTAGCGAGCAGATTGCCGATGAGCAGCAGAATGAGAATGCGTCTGACGTTCTGCAGCCGGTCGCTCCAGTAGCCCCAGAACGGATTGGCGAAGATCGAGATGAAGGGTCCTCCGGCCATGATCATGCCGATCTCTACCTTCGACAGTCCGATTTCCTGAAAATATAACGGAAAGAACGACGTCAAAATCGCGATCGTGCCATAGAGAAAAAAGTTGAATCTTTTCAGCGTCGAGAACGATTTGGCGTCCTGTTCGACGGTTGAAGCGGACATCGGACGAACCTCCCCTCTGCGGTAAGCTTCCGATTAGAGCGCGATTGCGGTGGAGAGGGAATGCTCGACGATCTCTTCTCCGCCGACCTCCCGGCCGAGCCGATCGGACAAGTAGATGCCTTCGCTGATCAGCATCGTCTGCAGCGCGATATGCGCCGTCGGCAGCAGCTCGACCCGACCCTGCAGCGCCGCCACCCAATGATGCTGGGACGATTGATAAGCGTCGTAATTCGGCTTCAGATGATTCCACCGGCCGTCCATCTCGTCCAGGTTCACCGTCGCGTTCAGATCCATGTCGCATGCCGTCGTGTGATAGCTGAACGGCGCCAGCACCGTCTGATCGGAGTAGGCCGGCAGCCGGACACCGCCCTTGTTGCCGACGATCGAGCAGCCTTCGATGCTGCCGAGATGAATGCTCCAGGCCTCGCAGATGTCCAGCGTCTCGCCGCTCTCGAACTTCACGAAGCCAAGGCCCAGCTCTTCGACGTCGAATGTCGCCTGCGTTCCGCGCGTCTCGTCGACGGCCATCTCGCGATAGCCTTTGCCCGACACCCGGGCCACCTTGGGCGTACCCAGCAAATACAGCATCTGGGCGATATGATAGACGCCCATATCGATCAACGCCCCGCCGGCGGCGATCTCCTTGTTCAGGAAAGCCGGCGTGCCGTAGCCGTCCACGTATGGGCGGCCCCGGCGGCGATGGCCGGTCGCCCGGGCATGGTACAGCTTGCCGAGCATGCCGCCGTCGATGAGCGCCTTCGCCGCTTTTGTCTCCTTGCGGTACAGCGTGCCGAGCTGCACGTGCAGCTTTCTTCCGGAGGCTTGCGCCGCTTCCAGCATCGTGACGCCGTCGCTGTACGCGCCGGCGATCGGCTTCTCGCAGTAGACGTCCTTGCCCGCCGCGAAAGCCGCAATCGTCACCGGCGAGTGCAGATTGTTATGAAGGCAGACGTCGACCGCTTCGATATCGTCGCGCTGCAGCAGCTCTCGAAAGTCGGTGTAGACGTGCGGAATATTGAACTGCTCGGCCACGCGAGAGGCCTCCTGTCCGTTGACGTCGCAGATTGCGACGACCTCGGCGTCCGCGATGTTCGCGTAATTTCTCAAGTGGGCTTTGCCGATCAGACCCGCTCCGACAATGCCGATACGTACCTTTCTCCCCATCTCTCTTCATCTCCCGCTTTAGGCTGTTCAGGCTTGAACTCCGTTTAAGATCCGCTTCACCGATGCGATTGCCCACTCCATCTCCGCGTACTGATGGCTCGGCGCGTTGTATTCGATGCCCCAATAGCCGTCGTACCCGGCGTCCAGCAGCGTCTTTACGAGCTGAGGGCCTCTGTCGGAAGCCACCGTCTTCCCGTCGAAATGCGTATGATAGACCCACGGCGCGACCAGGCTGTCGCCGATCTCCTCGTCCACATCCCAGCGTCCCATGTGCAGCAGAATGCCGAAGCTCGGATGATTGACGGCCTCCGCCACCCTTTTCAGGTAATGCGGATTTTTTGCCGTTCCCATATGGTTCTCCGGCCCGACGATCAGGCCCAGATCGGCCGCCCTGCGGCTCAGCTCCAGAAACTTGGCGGCGACGTAGTCAAACTGCTCCTCCGTTTCCGGCAGCGAGCTCTTGTCTCCCGTATCGATACGGACCGAGGCGGCTCCCAGCGTTTGCGAGATGCCCAGATAAGCGACCGCGTTGGCGAACAGCCGCTTCCTCCTGTCCGGATCGGCGTCCCACAGATGGGCCCCGTCCACCGCGATGTTGACGACCTGCATCCCCTTCTCGTCGATCGCCTCGCGCAGCTTCCGAATGTAATCCTCGTCCGGCAGCGCGAACATGTCCTGCCGCGAGCCCTCGAACGTTCCGTTCCACAGATCGACCGCGTCCAGTCCGTATCGGTACTTGGACGTCTCCAAATACCCGAAAGTGTCCATCTTGCCTTCCTTCATCGTGTTCGCGAAAGAATACCCGCCAATGCTGATTTTCACGTTAACGCCTCCCTGTTGCGATTTTCCCGACGGTCCTGCCGCATGGGCAATGAAATGCCGACTTTCGCCTTGCCGACCGCATCACCTCCTCTCCTGGAATCAAGCCTCAGCCTTTGATCGCGCCGACCGTCAGCCCTTTGACGAAGAACCGCTGGAAGAACGGATACGCCACGAGAATCGGCAGCACCCCGATGACCGCGATCGCGATCCGGACGCCCTGCGTCGGCAGCGCGCTTCCGTCCACCCGTCCCGAATAATCCACGTTCTGAAGCAAATACTGCACGTTCAGCAGAATCGTGTTCAGCAGCACCTGAATGCTGTAGAGGCGGCTGTCGGAAATATAAATCAGGCCGTTGTACCAATCGTTCCAATAGTTGATCACCTGGAACAATCCAACCGTAGCCAGTACCGGCAGCGACAGCGGCAGCACCATTTGCACGAAGATTCTGAATTCTCCGGCCCCGTCGATATACGCCGATTCGAGCACGGCCCCGGGAACCGACACCGTGAAGAAGGTCCGCAGCAGGATGACGTAAAAGGCGCCGATCAGCAGCCCCGGGACGATCAGGGCCAACAGCGTGTTGTCGATGTCGAAGACGTTGGCGTAGATCAGGTAGGTCGGGACCAGCCCCCCGTTAAAGAGCATCGTGAAGAAGACGAAGAACGAGAAGAAGCCGCGAAATGGCAAATCTCTCTTGGACAGCGGATACGCGAGCAGCGTCATCAGGATCAGGCTGGCGAACGTCCCGACGACGGTAATCAGCACGGACACGCCGTAAGCGTTGAAAATATCGCCGGATTTCTCGAAAATAAACCGGTAGCTCTCCAGGCTCAATTCGCTCGGAAAGAACGAGTAGCCGTCCCGGATAATCGCGTTCTCGTCCGTGAACGAAGCCGATACGAGCAGCAGGAACGGAACGATGCAGGCCAGGGCGATCAGCGCGAACAGCGCATTGAGGGCGCCTTGCTCCAGCGCGTTTCTCTTCACAGGGTTCGCCTCCTTCTAGAACAACGAATTGTCCGAATTGATTTTTTTGACGACGGAGTTCGCGAAGAGAATGAGCGCGAAGCCGACGACCGACTGGTAGAAGCCGGCGGCGGACGCCATCCCGATGTCCCCGCTCTTGAGCAGCGCGCGGTAGACGTACGTATCGAGCACGTTCGTCGTCGGCAGCAGCGGCCCGGAGTCCATCGGCACCTGGTAGAACAGGCCGAAGTCCGCGTAGAAAATCCGTCCGATCTGCAGCAGCGTCATAATGACGATGACCGGCGTCAGCGAAGGCAGCGTAATGTGGACCGTTTGCCTGAGCTTGCTCGCCCCGTCGATTCGCGCCGCCTCGTAATATTCGTGGTCGATGCCGACGACCGCGGCGAAGTAGATGATGCACAGATACCCGGCGTTATGCCACACCTTGACGATCGTCAGAATGGCCGGCCAATATTTCGGCTCCGCGTACCACATGATCGGGTCGATGCCGAGGGCGGGCAGCACGGAATTGTTGACGAAGCCGGTCTCCATGCTGAGCAGGGAGAACACCAGGTAGCCGATAATGACCGTCGAGATCAGATAGGGCAGCAAAATCGCGCTCTGGTAGAACCTCTGCAGGAAGCGGTTTTTCAGCTCGTTCAGCAAGATGGCCAGGCCGACTGCAAGGACCAGGTTCAGCGCGATGAAGCCGGCGTTGTACAGAATGGTATTGCGCGTTATGACGTACGCCTCCGACGTCTTGAACAAATATTCGAAATTGCGGAAGCCGATCCAGTCTCCGCCGAACACGCCTTTGGAGAAGTCGATCTCCTTGAACGCGATCACAATTCCGAACATCGGAATGTAGTTGTTGATCAGCAGGTAGAGGAATCCGGGCAGGATCATCAAATACAGCACCTTGTATTGCTTGAGCTTGCGGATGACGGACTGGCTCAATCCTAGCGTCATGTAATCCCTTCCTCTCTTTTTTTGGCGGCTGCCGGATGAGTCTTCTCTTTCTCCCCTCGAATGTAAGCGCTATACCAAACGGACCGATTGCACCCGGAAATTCTCTTCTTCCCCTCCCTCTCTTATTAATTTTTCCAGTGGACGAATTAATTAGATTCAGCTGTTTTGTCTTTCGAACCGATTTGTGTCCATTATATTGACGGCCGCGAGCGATTGTCAACGGATTATTTTTTATTTTTAGAAAATTTGCAATTTATCACAAAGGAAGGGGCCGTCCGGACCGCTCGAACGGACGATCTCTCGTTGACAGCCCATAATGCATTCTCTATAATCGCATTGACGCAAGGAATTCGCATTCCGCCGCGATCCGGGGACATGGAGACGTAAACGATGATCAAAATCGGCAATCAGCAAATGCTGCGGGAAATCAATATTTCCACGCTGCTTCATACGATTTTTGAGCATGGGCCGATATCCCGGGTCGAATTATCGCGCAAGACCAAGCTTAGTCCCACCACCGTGTCGGTGCTGATCGAGGAGATGATCCGCGAGCAGCTCGTCCACGAGATCGGCATGTCCGGCAGCGGGGTCGGCCGCAAAATGACGCTGCTGAACATTCGCCCGGACGGCGGCTACGTCGTCGGGATCGATCTGTCCAGCTCCCCCCAGACCGCCGTGCTGCTGGATCTCAACGGCAAGCTGATCGCCAACCGCAGCATGAAGCCCGTGGTCGGCGAAGAGGCGTGCCGGACCGATCTGGTCGAGCAAATCCGGGAGTTTCTGCGGCAGCAGAAAATTTCGCCCGAACACATCAAGCGCATCGGCATTTCGATTCCGGGACGGCTTGACGACACGCAGAGCGTCGTCATGACCTCCCGATTTTTGCAGCTGCAGCAGTTTCCTTTGGTCCGAATTCTCGAGGAGGCCTTGTCCGTTCCCGTCCTGCTGACGAACGACCTGGACGCCGCCGGCTTCGCGGAACGGTTCAGCGGGGCGGCCAAAGGCGACCACTCGATCATCTTCCTGCTCGTCGGTTACGGAACCGGAGCCGGGCTCGTGCTGAACGGGGAAGTCTACCACGGCTCCAACGGAGCCGCCGGGCGAACGCCGTTTTTCGCCCCCTACTGCACGCCTATTCTGGCCGATCGGCTCAAGGCAGAGTTTCCCGAGCGCTTCGCGGCGCTGTCGGCCGACGATACGGTGCTGGCTTACGCCGACCTGGCGCTGGAGGGCGTGGAGCCCTTCCGCTCGCAGGTCGACGATATGATCCGCGATCTGGCCGACTACTGCGGCAAAATGCTGCAGATGATCAATCCCCAGAAGCTGATTCTGGGCGGCTGGATGATCAACCACGGACCGCTGTTCGAGCGGCTCGTCGCCGCCATTCACGAATCCGAGAACTCGCCGTACGGGGCGACCCCGGTCGTCGTTCTGCACTGGAAGGAATGCGGAGCCGCCCTCGGCGCGGCCATGCTCGGCCTTCACGAGATTTTCAAGCAGAAGACGGTCCAATAGCCGCCCGCGAGCCTCGCAAAATAGAGCGGGGCTGATCTATGAATCAGGCAGCTTGGAAAATCGAGATAGAAAAGGGGTATGTATCTCCCGGAGAGCGAAGCGCCTGCCTCATACGGTCATGAAATCACCCTGTCACGGGTTAATCGATTCCAATTTCATGACCGTATCAGCAGCGTAGGGAGATACATACCCCGTTCTTATTCATCGATGATTCCAAACGTTGTCCCTGATAGATCAGCCCCGCTTTTTTGCCGCGCTCGGGCGGCTCAGCCGTCGACGAAGTCGATCTTGATCGCCGTCTTGTCGTCGGCGACCTTCAGCCGCGTATACAGGCCCTGCTGCGACTCGTCGTATTCGTTCGCGATCAGCCAGTCGACATAGCCGGCCAACCCTTTCCCGTCGATCAGCGCCGTCATGTCGGCCATTGCCGGGGCGGGCTCTCCCGCCTTGCGGGGGAGGAATAAGCCGTCGGTCACCAGCAAAACGGAGGCCAGCTGAATGCGGTTGATATACCCATGCTCGACGTAGCGCTCCAGTGCCGGATCTCCGTTCAGAATGGCGTAGCCTTCCGGCGTGTTTGTCTTCAGCCGGTTCATCTTGATGACCTCGTACACGCGGCGGCGCACCTCCTCCGGAGGCAGATCTTCCTGCGTGTACCGCTCCCACAGCCGACGCGAATTCTCGTCGAAATGGTCGACCTGGTCGTGAGTCACCGTACGAACCGTTCCGTCCTTGTACGTCGCGATCAGCATGCAGTCGCCCGTCTGGGCGTACTCGATCTGGTGCTCCCCGATGCGGACGACGGCGATTCCCGCCGCCCATACCGCCTGCTTGTCGTCGGCGTCCACGCCGCGCTCGATCATCTCCGCCCGAATGCTCGAGTTGGCCTGCAGAACCAGGCTTCTCAGCGAGATATCCGGGCCATTGGCCGCTTCGAATACGCGCTGAGCCGTGCGGGAGGCCAGGTACCCTCCCGTCTCGCTGCCGTCCGCGGCGGCCAGCGACGTCGCTCCGTCCAATACGCCGTAAATCCGCTCCTTCCCGTTCAGAATCAAAGCGTCCTCATTCCACTCGTTGCATCCCTGCACCGACAGATGTTCGATTTTCACCTTTCGTATCCCCTTCCGGCCGCTAGGGCGTGCATGCATACACTCCCTAATGCCGCAATCTTTTTCGCAGCGCTTCCGGCGAGACGTCCGGAGACGACTCCAGCCATTCCTGATCGCCGCTGTATTTATTCCACGCGCTCTCGTCCTCGACGGTCGGATATTTCACGGCGAAGCGATCCTTCAAGCGCATAATCGCGTTCTCCCTCTCGGTCAATTCGCCCGACTTCAGCAGACGCTTGGCCACGTCGCCGCGGGCGGGAATCAGCGAAGCGTCGCGCATGAGCCGGGATTGCACGCTCTCGTCCAGCATGTACCGGACGCAGTCCCAGGCGAGGTCCTCCTCTTCCGAGGCCGGCGACAGCACGGCAAGCCCGCTGATCTCCGGCAGCAGGTCCGCCTGGCCCGGCTCTCCCGGAAGCGGAACAATGCCGAACTCGAACTTGCCGCCGATATATTTCTCCAGCGTCGGCCTTTTCCTCGACGTTGCGAGCAGCATGCCCGCTTTGCCGTAAATGAATTGGCTTGCCGCCATTTGGTGCTGCAGCGGAGGCGTAATTCGATCCGCGTTCAGGTACTCCCTCCACCGCTCGAAGCTGTCGAGAATTTTCTCTTCGCTTCGCCCGCCGACCGCGGGATCGTAAGCCATGTTCAAGTGATGCCAGGCCATGTTCGCATCGGCGACGAGCCCCCAAATATCGGTCCGGCCATCCCGGTCGATATCCTTCGTAAGCGCTCGCCCCGCCGTCCCGATCGCCGGCCAATCCGCCAGCGTCTCGTCTACCTGCGCGGCGTTGAACAGATTCCGATTGCCGTAGAGGACGGGCACGCTCCCGCCAAGCGGCGCCGCCCATGCGGTTCCCCCGTTCGAGAACGCGGCGGCGAAAGGCTCCGATACCCGCTTCCACAGCTCCGGGCCGATCCGCTCGCCGACCGGCAGCATCGCCCCGCGGTTGACCAGCTGCATCACCCCGTACGTGCTGCCGATCTCCGCGAGCTGCGGCGCGGCGTTGGCCGACACGGCCGTCAGCAGCTCCTCGTACAGCGTTTTCCACGAGCGGAAAACCCGCAGATTAACGTTAACTCCCGAATGCTCCATCTCGTACCGGTCGAAAAATCCAGCCAGCTCCTCGCTGTAGATCCAGACGTTCAGCGACCGGGATTGTCCCGTCTCCCGTTCCGAGCCGGACCGCTGGCTGGAAGCGACGATCATATAGGCGACTGCGCAGCCGACGACAAGCATAAATCCGACGAGCAGGCTGAATCGCTGTTTCATCTCGGTTACCCCTAACGCGCGTTCGTTATGGAACCCAGTATATCACACGACTTACACGTTCATTTCCTTGCGCCCGGACACGAAGTAGGCGATCAGGAGAGAAACCAGCGTCGTCAGCGACAGAATCGACGCCAGCGCCGCCCCCGTGCCGTAGTTGGACGTGAACACCTCGCTGTAGATCGTCACCGAGATCGTCGCCGTCGCCCCGAAGTAGAGCACGATCGTCGAACTCAGCTCGTTGATCGTCGTAATCCAGCTCAGAATGCCGCCCGACGCGACGCCCGGAGCCATCAGCCTGGCCGTCGTCTTGAAGAACGTCTTCGCCGGCGGCACGCCGAGACTGATCGACGCCTCCTCCACGTTGCGGTCGAGCTGATGGAGAATCGCCGTGCTCGAGCGGATCGTGTAAGGAATTTTCCTGATAATATAAGCAATGACGAGAATGACCCATGTGCCCGTCAGCACGATCGGAGGCTTGTTGAAGGCGATGATCAGGCTGATCCCGAGCACCGTTCCCGGCATGACGTACGGCAGCATCAGAATGCTGTCCATCGCGGCCGTCAGCTTCGACTTGCGGCGCACCAGGACGTAGGCGATCAGCATTCCGGCCACGACCATAATAAGGATCGAGATGATCGAATACGTGTACGTATTGATGATCGCTTTCGGCACCCGGAACAAAATTTCCCGATAGCTGTCCAGACTGAACCCTTTGTGGAACACCGGCCCTTTCTTCTTGATGAAGGAGGTCACGATCACCGTCGCTTGCGGAATGATGGAGACGGTGACGACGGCCAACGCTCCCAGCGTCAGCAGAAATTTCGGCAGCGGGCGGAGCTGCTTCACCTTGGGGGTCCGCATGCCGGACATCGCATAGTTTTTGCGCGAGACGATGTACCGCTGCGCGAACAGAATCAGCGTCGTGCACAGAATCAGCACGACGCTGAGCGTGCTGGCCATCGCCGCGTTGCCGCCCAGCTCGCTGATGAACTGCTCGTAAGCGAGAATAGGCAGCGTTTTATACCCTTGTCCGATCAGCATCGGCGTGCCGAAGTCGGCGAACGAAGCCATGAACACCATGAGCGCCCCGGCCGACAGCGTCGGGAAGATCAAGGGCAGCGTCACGGTGCGCAGCCGCTTCCAGGCGGACATTCCGAGGCTTTCCGCGGCTTCCTCCAGAGACGTGTCGATCGTCTTCAGCGCCCCGGACACGTACAAATAAATGTGCGGATACAGCTGCAGCGTAAACACGAACACGATGCCGTGCATGCCATAGATCGACTTGATGTGAAGGCCGATATCGTGCAGGAAATTCGTAATGAAGCCGTTGTTGCCCAGCATCAGAATCCACGAATACGCGCCGATGAACGGCGGAGAAACGAGAGACATAATAATCAGAATGTGCATAAGTCCCTTAAAGCGGACATTGTAGCGCGTCGTGACGTAAGCCATCGGAACGCCGATCAGAATCGCGAAGAAGGTTGCCAGTCCCGATACGGCGAAGCTGTGCCACAGCGCGTTGCGAAAATATTTCAACGTCGCGAAGTCGACATAGTTCTGCAGCGAGAACGCGCCGTTCTCGTCGTAGAAGCTCGTCGCCATCAGCGAGAACAGCGGGTACACGATAAACAAGGCCAGAAACACGTAGACGAGCAGCGTCACCCAGCCCCAGAAATCCCATACCTGCAGACTAAGCCGTTTCCAGACCGGCGCTTGAATCGTCTTGGCTTGCACGGTACACGGCCTCCTTCCCCGTCTCGTCGAAGATGACCGCCCGGTCCAGGCGCAGGTCGACGAACACGCTCATCTTCTCCCGCAGCATCCGGCGCGGCTCGACCGAATGGACGGAAGCCTCGAGCCTCTGCCCGTCGGCCAGACGAATGCCGTAGCTCACCTTCTCGCCAAGGAACGTCACCGTCTCGATTTCCCCGGGAAGCTCCTCCTCGTGTCCCCGCTGCACGGCCACGCCGACATTTTCGGGCCTTACCGAGATCAGAACTTCGCCCTCGTAAGCCGCAGCCAGCTTCATCGTCTTCGACACGCCCTGGACCCCGATTTGAGCCGATCCGGTCGCGGCGCTGTACGGGCCGCTCGTTCCGCGCACGAAATTCGACGTTCCGATAAAGTTGGCCACAAAGCGATTGGACGGATACGAATAAATTTCGTGAGGCAGGCCGATCTGCTGCACGCGCCCCTCGCTCAGAACGGCGATGCGGTCCGACACCGCCAGCGCTTCCTCCTGATCGTGCGTGACGTAGATCGTCGTAATGTTCAGATCCTTCTGCAGCTTGCGAATGTCCGAACGCATCTTGATCCGCAGCTTGGCGTCCAGGTTGGAGAGCGGCTCGTCCATCAGCAGCAGGCTCGGGCGGATGACGATCGCTCTCGCCAGCGCGATGCGCTGCTGCTGGCCGCCGCTCATGTTCGACGGCGCCCGGTCGCGCAGATGGCCCAGCTCGACCATCTCCAGCGCCTCCATGACGCGCTCCTCGATCTCCTTTTTGTTCACCTTGCGCGCCCGAAGACCGTAAGCGACATTCTCGAACACGGTCATATGGGGGAAAATCGCATAGTTCTGGAACACCATTCCGATGTCGCGGTTGTGCGTCGGCACGTCGTTCATCAGCCGCTCCCCGAAATAGAGATTGCCCTCCTCCTGCTTGTAGAACCCGGCAATCGTGCGCAGCAGCGTCGTCTTGCCGCAGCCACTCGGTCCGAGGAGCGTGAAAAACTCGCCTTCCTCGATTTTGAAATGCGCGTCGTTCACCGCTTTGCTCTGTCCGAAATATTTCGTAACGTGTTCGAATGTGACGCTCTGCATGTCGATCTGTCCTTTCTTGCGATAAAGAAAGGAAGGCTTCCCGACCTCGATCGTCTGTCGGGCCGCCTTCCGATCCGGCGTTTATTTGTCTTGTCCCGTTACGATCCGGGTAAACTTCTTGATGACCTCGTCCTTGTTCTGGGAAGCCCAGTCGAAATCGTAGTCGACCAGCTTGATGTCCTTGGAAGCCGGAATGCCCTGCGTCTCGGTGGCGTCCGTGCGGACCGGCCGGCGCTTGAACTCCTTCTGCAGCATATCCTGCACGTCCTTGCTCACGGCGAAGTCGACGAACGCTTTCGCGTTCTCCATGTTTTTGGCGCCTTTGATGACCGCGAGCCCGTCCGGGACGGCCGAGGTTCCCTCCGCGGGATAGATGATGCCGACGTTCGCGCCGCCCTCAAGGTTGCGCAGCGCCGCTTCCTCCAGCGTCACGCCAAGCGTGAATTCCTTGTCGGCCACGCCCTTGTAGACCATCGAGGAGCCGCTCAGCATTTTGCCGTCCAGATTGTCCAGGAAGCTCTTCACGAATTCCCAGCCCTTGCCGTCGTCCCGTCCGAACGCCGACAGGAACGTCACGATCTGCGTGAACGAGGAGCCGGATTTCGCCGGATCGGCGAAGGCGATTTTGCCCTTCCATTTCGGGTCCAGCAGATCCTGCCAGCCCTGCGGCTCCTCGCCCTCTTTCACGAGGTCCTTGTTGTACATAATGATCATCGGAAGCGCCGAGAACGGCGTAAAATGATTCGCGCTGTCCTTGTAAGCGTCGCCGATATTGGCCGCTTCCTTCGTCTCGTAGACTTCGAAATATTGACCGTACGCGGCCAGAGACTCGGCCCCGCCTCCGAAGAAGACGTCGCCCAGCGGGTTGCTCTCCTCCGCCTGCACCCGCTTGAGCAGCTCGCCCGTTCCTCCGGAGATCAGCTCGACCTCGATGCCCGTGCGCGTCTGGAACTCCTTGAGAATCGGATTGTTGATCTCCGCCTGGTTCGGAGAATAGATCGTCACCTTGCCGCCCAGCTTCGCTCCGCCGTCCGGCGCCGCGCTGCTCGCGGATTCGGACGCCTGGCCCGCCTCGGGGCTTGCGCTTCCCTTCGGATCGTTGGACCCGCATCCTGCCAACAAGCTTACTGACAGCGCTGTCACGACCGCGCCGGCGTACCATTTCTTTCTCATGTCGGACCCTCCTCGATTTCGTGTCCCGCTCGGGATAGCTTTACTATACAAGCCCTATGGCAGCGCTCTCAATGCGACAAAATTGCAGGATCGTTTAATATTTTGCCGCGGCGCCGCCAGAGATTGCGGCGAATTCCGGCGCCGCCGATTCGGTTCGGTTCGCTTCGCTTTGAAGACAACGACAAACTAAGCGCATCTCGTTAAGCCTGTCCGCGGAGCCGCGGGTTCGGCCGACAAGCGCTTAGTTTGTCCATCCTTCCAATATATCCGTCCCCCCGGCTGTCCGCGCTCGTTCTTTCGGTCCGACGGCACGCGGCCGGTCAAGCCTTCTTCGCGGCCGCCGGCGCGGGCAACGGGAGGAAATTGCGTAATGGTCGATTATTTTGCCTGACGGAACGAAGATGAGCGCGGCAGGCGATCAGCCGATCCCGAACCTGCTCCGGTATTCAGAAGGCGTATCTCCGGTATATTTGCGAAAAATTTGGCTGAAATAGCGCGAATCCTGATAGCCGACCGCCAGCGCGATCTCGTACACCTTCTCGTCGGGGCGCAGCAGCAGCTCCTTGGCCTTCTCCATGCGCAGCTGCGTCAAATATTCCACGAAGCTGACCCCCGTCTGCTTCTTGAACAGCCGGCTGTAGTTGCTCTCGCTCATCGGAATCGAGCCGGCCACCTCCTGCAGCGAGATGTCCTCCTGGTAATGCTCCTCGATATACCGGATCGTCTGGCGCAGCTCCGACTTCAGCAGCTCGATATTCGGCAGCTCCGTCAGCCGCGCCGCCGGACTCGGGGCGGCCCCCGCCTGCGCGGCCAGCTTGCGCTCGGCCTCCTCGTACGCGGACGACAGCTCGTCCAGGGAATGGCGCGGCTCGCTCCAGGCCGCCTGCAGGCCGGCGTCCCCCAAGGAAGAGGCGAGCGCCGCGACGAGCGAGGGCCACTCCTCTTGCGGCGCCCCTTCGCCCAGCAGAACGGCCAGCTTATCCCTTACCCGGGCGAACGTAAATTCCGTCTCGTACAGCCGGTCCTCCGCCGCCGCCATCCGTTTCTCCTCCTCGGTTCCGCGCGAGCGGCGGTCCGGCTCCAGAATGGCAACGCGATAAGCGCCCTGCCCCGCCGCCTGCTCCCCGAGAATTTCCCGGAACAGCTCTCTTTCCTTGTCCCCCGCGCTGTCCATCAGCAGATCGTAGAACAGCTTGCCCGCCACGATCGTGCCGCTGTCCCGGAACCGGGTCTGGCTCAGCAGCCGCTCGACCTGATTGCCGGCGCGGCGCTTGCGCACCTTGTCGCTCACTCTGCGGACCACCTGCATCAGCTCGTCCGGATTGGTCGGCTTCAGAACGTAATCGGCCGATCCGATCTTGAGCGCCCGCTGGGCGTAAGCGAATTCGTCGAACCCCGTCAGGAACACGATCTCCACCTCCGGCAGCAGCCGGACCGCTTGCTGGGCCATCTCCAGTCCGTCCATGCCGGGCATGCGGATGTCCGTCAGGATAATATCCGGCTTTGTCTTCTCCAGAAGCGGCAGCGCGGCCCCTCCGCTGTCCGCTTCGGCGACGATCTCGCACCGCAGCTCCTCCCACGGAATCGTCGATTTCAGACCTTCCCGCACCAGCCATTCGTCCTCAACGATCATGAGCTTGATCAACGTCTTCACCCGCGCTTTCTCTTATCGGAATAATGACTTCGACGACCGTTCCCGCTCCGGGCTTGCTGCGCAAGCTCATGGCGGCCTCTTCCCCGAAATAGAGCTCGAGCCGCTTGCGCAGGTTGCTCAGCCCGATTCCCGTGCCGCCCGATTTCGACGAGCGGTAGGCGCCTCCGGATTCCAGCAGGAGAAGCTGCTCCTCGCTCATGCCCGCCCCGTCGTCGGTCACTGTAAAGACGATCCGATCCCGGTCCCTGCGGCATTCGATCCGCAGCGTCCCCATTCCCTCCTTCATCTCCAGGCCATGCGTAATGGCGTTCTCGACGAGCGGCTGGATCAGCAGCTTAAGCGTATAATAGGGCCGGACTTCATCGTCGATCTCGACGACGACGTTCAGCTTGTCCCGATAGCGCATTTTCTGCAGCAGCAAGTAGTTGCGAATCTGCTGCATGTCCTCTTCGATCGTAATGAAGGGTTGTCCCTTGCGAATACTGAAGCGCAGCAGCTCGCCGAGCGACACGACCGTGCGGCTGATGTCGTCGATCTTGTGAATGCGCGCCATCCAATTGATCGAATCCAGCACATTGTATAGAAAATGCGGATTGAACTGGGCCTGAATCGCCTTAAGCTCGGCTTCCTGCACGCGAATCTGCTTCTGGTAATCCTGCTCGATCAGCGTATGCAGCTGCGCAACCATCTTGTTGAAGCTGCGGCCGAGCTGGCCGACCTCGTCGTCGTATTGGGTAGGAAAAGCCACGTTCAAATTTCCCGTCTCCGCCTGGCGCATCAGGCCCCCCAGCTTCCTGAGCGGCTTCGTCACGTTGACCGACAGCACGATGGCCAGCCAGATCGACAGAACGATGCCCGCGATCATGATCAGCAGCGTCAGATTGCGGATGACGGCCCCGTCCTTCGTCAAGGTGCCGACGGGCACGACGGAGATCAGCTTAAACCCGGTCACCTGGGACGTATCGTAGACGACCATCTGCGCCCGGCCCTCGGCGTCCGTCGTGCGGAAATAGCCTTTCGTCCCCTGGAACACCCGCGGCGCGAAAGCTTCCGTCAGCTTGGCGCCGACCTGATGCTTCGAGGGCGAGCTGGAGATGACGTACCCGTTCCGGTCCGACAGGTACATCTGCCCGCCGGGAATTTGCTGCGCTTTATTGTACTTGTCGGCCGCTTCCGCTTCCCCGATATCGATGACGACGTACCCCAGCGGCTCGTTCGTGTTGATGTCCCGGATTTGTCTTCCCGAGCTGAGCACGACGCCGAAGTCTTCCGTTTTTTTCATCGCGTAATGCGTGTCCCAGACGACGTTCCCGCCAGACAGGCGGGCCAGGCGGAACAGCCCCCAGTTTTCGTTGTACTCGTTATATTCTCTCGGCAGCAGCTCTCCGGTAAAATACCGGTCCCCGTTCGTGCCGAGCAGGTAGATCTGGATGTCCCAGTTTTTGAACCCGATGAACGATTCCAGAATGGCCTGTATCCTCTTCTCGTCCCGATGCTTCTCCTCCGGTCCGCGGCTCCCGTCCTTGGCCAGCGCCTCCTGGACCTGCTCGTTCCCGTAGATGTACATGGACAGCTGCTCGATATCCTGAACGAAGTAGTCGATGCTGTAGTTGACCTGGGACAGGCTTTCCAGCAGCGTCTGGCATACTTTGTCCAAAATCATGCGCGAGGATTGGGAGTAGGAGAACGCTCCCAGCACGCCAAGCGGGATGATCGCCAGCAGCAGGAAAAAGACGATCAGCTTGTGCTTTAACTGCATCCCGAGCAAATAGGTTCGCCATTTCGAAGGCATTCGGCGCTCCCCCCTCCCGTTTCACTCTTATACTAACGATTTCGCGTCCGGTGGACAATGGCAAACCAAAAACCCCGATCCCCCAGATTAAGGGATCGAGGTCCTTGATCGCGAGCGAACGCCGGCTTACGCCACGCCCTCCGCCGCGCCCAGCTGCAGCTGGTACATCGCAAAATATTTGCCGCCCTGCTGCATCAGCTCGTCGTGGCTGCCGCGCTCCACGATCCGGCCGCGATCGAGCACGAGAATCTGATCGGCCGCGCGGATCGTCGACAGCCGGTGCGCGATGACGAACGTCGTGCGGCCGCGCTTCAGCACTTCGAGCGCCGCCTGGATAATCGCCTCCGTCTCGGTGTCGATGCTGGCCGTCGCTTCGTCCAGGATGAGGATCGCCGGATCGAACGCCAGCGCGCGGGCGAAGGAGATGAGCTGCCGCTGTCCCGCGGACAACGTGCTGCCCTTCTCGATGACCGGCTCGTCGAGACCTCCCGGCAGCTGCATGAACATGTCGTACGCGCCGACGTCGCGAAGCGCCTGCTCAACCTGCTCGCGGGAGATCGCCGGATCGTCCAGACTGACGTTCGATGCGATCGTACCGGTGAACAGGAACGGGTCCTGCAGCACGATGCCCATATGCTGCCGAAGCTCCTGCTTCGACAGCTCCCGGACGTCCGTGCCGTCGATCGAGATCGTTCCCCGTTCCACGTCGTAGAAGCGGAACAGCAGGTTCAGGATCGAGCTCTTGCCCGAGCCCGTGTGCCCGACAAGGGCGACCGTCTCTCCTTGGCGAGCCGAGAACGAAATGTTCTTCAGCACGTCCTCGCCCGGCTTATAAGAGAACGTAACGTCCTTGAACTCAACGTTGCCCTTGTAACGCTCGATCCGGCTGTCGGACACCTCGATGCCCGGTTCGTCGAGCAGCGTGAACACGCGCTCCGCCGACACCCGCGCGACCTCCAGGTTGGACAGCTGGTTCACGATGCCGACGATCGGCTGCATCATCCGGTTCATATAGTCGATGAACGCGTACAGCACGCCGACCGTCACGGCCGCCCCCAGCCAAGAGCCCGCGAACATCCAGACGACCGCGATGAACAGAAAATTCCGGAACACGTTAACCAGATTGTGCGAGGTAACGGCGTTCAGCGACAGCATTTTGTTCTGGTACTTGAAGTATTCGTCGTTCATCACGCGGAACTCGCCCATCGTCTCCTGTTCCTTGCGGAAAGCCTGAATGATCGGCATTCCCTGGATCGACTCGTTGATCATGCCGTTAATGTCGCTCAGCCGCGAACGGATAACGTGGTTGTACTTGGCCGCGAACTTGCGGTAGATCACGATCCAGACGTACAGAATCGGAATGAACGGCAGTGCGATCAGCCCCAGATTGACGTCCAGGAAGAAGACCGCGCCAAGAATGGCCGCGATATTGATAATGCCCGAGAAGAAGTTCGCCAGCACCGAGACGTACAGCTCCCGGATCGCCTCCGTATCGTTCGTAACCCGGGAGACGACCTTGCCGGCGGGCAGGTTGTCGAAAAATTGCACCGGCAGCCGTTGAATGTGCCGGAAGACGTCGTTGCGCATTTTCCGCACGATCCGGTTCGCCGTCACCTGCAGCAGTATCCTTTGCCAGTACACCAGCACGGAGCCGATCAGCAGCAGGCCGATGTAGCTGACCGCCAGCAGGAGGATGCCGCGGAACTCCGGACGGTAAAATTCGTAGACCTCGCCTTTCGAGAGCCGCGCCGCCGGATAATGCAGCGCCGCGCCGTCGTCGGCCGTCACGGTCAGCCCGCCGTCCGCGAACGCCCGCTTGCCCGTATCCGGAACGTCGGGCGCATCGACGAAGTAATAGCTCCGTCCCGACTGCAGCACCCGAACCTCGCGGCCCTTGGCCTCGCCGGAGGAGAAATGATCCTCCCGCTTATACCAGCCGCCCGCGTACTCGACGGCGTTTTTGCCGTTCGCCTGCGTTGCGTACCACGGCTTCTCGATGCCCATAATGTTCGTATCGATCAGCCGCTTGGCGAGGAAGGGACCGACCAGGTCGACCCCGACCGCCAGCAGGAGAAGCACAAGCGCGACCAGAATCGGCTGCTTGAATCCCCAAGCGTATTGGAATAATCGTTTGCCCGTATTGCCCATCGGTTTCATTCACCTACGTTTCTTCGTTAACTTGATCCGTCAGCTCTCCACAATCGCGGCGAGCTGCTGCCGGTCGTACTGCTCCTTATACCAGCCCCCGAGCTTAAGAAGCTGCTCGTGCGTGCCCTCTTCGGAAATGCGGCCCTCGTCGAGCACGACGATCCAGTCCGCATGCTGCACCGCGGACAGCCGGTGCGTCGTAATAATCGTCGTCTTGCCCGCGCGCTCCGTGCGGATTCCTTCGAGAATCTCCGTCTCCGTCTTGGCGTCGACCGCCGACAGCGAATCGTCGAGAATGAGGATTTCCGGGTCCGCGATGACCGCGCGCGCGATGCTGACCCGCTGCTTCTGTCCGCCGGACAGCGCAACGCCTTTCTCTCCGACGAGCGTCTCCAGCCCCTCCGGCAGGAACGCCACGTCCTTGCGGAAGGAGGCCAACTCCAACGCCCGGTTGAGACGTTCCTCGTCGCCCGCCTGATCCGTCGTGCCGAACCAGACGTTCTCGCGGATCGTCTTGCTGAACAGAATCGGCTGCTGCGGCACGTAGCCGATCCAGCCGCGCAGACGGTCCAGCTCGACCTCGTCGATCGGCGCGCCTCCGAGCGTCAGCCGGCCTTCTCCCATCGGATACTCGCGAAGCAATTGCTTGAGCAGCGTCGTCTTCCCGCTGCCGGTCCGCCCGACGATGCCGAGCGTCTGGCCCCGGCTCAGCGTAAGCGAGACGTCGACCAGATTGTCGATCGACGAGGAGGGATAGCGGAACGTCACGCGATCGAACGCGATCGTCTCCGGCACCTCCACCGTGACCGGATCCTCCGTCTCGGTCACGTCCGGCTTCGCCCCGAGCGTCTCGTTGATCCGGTCGAGGGAGGCATTGCCCCGCTGCATGATGTTGATCAGCTCGCCGATGGCGAACATCGGCCAGATCAGCATGCCGAGGAACATATTGAACGACACCATCTCGCCGAGCGTAATTTCTCCCCGGAAGACGAGCACCGCTCCGTAACACAGGCCGATCAGATAGCTGCATCCGACCAATATTTTCACCGTCGGCTCGAACAAGGCGTCGATCTTGGCGACGCGGATATTTTTCTCGAACACGTTGTCCGTGGAATCGCTGAACCGTTTGCGGTCCGCCTGCTCCTGCACGAACGCCCGGACGACCCGCACGCCGGACACCGACTCGAGCACCTGGTCGTCAAGCTGCCGAAGGCGTCCTGGGCCTTCATGAAGCGGTCGTGGATTTTCCCGCCGAAGTGCTGCATGAGCAGCGCCATGATCGGCAGCGGCAGCAGCGCCGCCAGCGTCAGCTTCCAGCTGATCAGACCGGCCATCATGACGAGCACGGTCAGCATGAACAGCGTCGAATCGATCAGCGTCATGATGCCGAAGCCGGCCGTCACCGACACCGCCCCGAGGTCGTTCGTCGCCCGGGCCATCAGATCCCCCGTGCGGTTGCGCTCGTAGAACGTCGGGCTCATTTTCAGCAAGTGCCGCATAAGCCGGGAGCGCATCGTCCGCTCCAGCACGAACGAGCTGCCGAACAGCTTGACGAACCAGACGTAGCTCAGCAGATAGCTCGCGACCGTCAGTCCGATCCAGAACAGGAGCAGCTGCGCGAGCCCCGTCGAGTTCATTGATCCGTCGTAAATGCCGTCGATGGCGATCCCGATCAGCCGGGGAGGCAGAACGTCGATGATGCCGACGACCGCGAGCAGCGCGAGCGCGACCGCATATCTCCTCCAATGCAATTTGAAAAACCAGCTTAACTTCTTCAACACGCTAAACATCTATGCTTTCACACCCCTCTGCATGAAGAACAAAAAAGGCCTATCGCCGCAAGCGATACGCCTCGAGGAAGGTCTCCCTTCCGCCGCCGCCCGCGGAGCTGATGCCGACTTGTCAAAGACTGCCGCAACTGCCCCGAAGGCGATAAAAAAGGCGCACGATTACGTCGCGTAACCGTGCGCCCCGCCGCTAATGTTCAGAAGAATCCGCCATTCTTCTGACTTCAGCGGTCGTTCGCGTGAGGGTTACGGGAATGAAATACAATAGCTCCGCCCATCTCGGCGATCGAGCCTTCCATGTGGAACTTTCTCATTTCCGCAACCCCCTTTCCGTTCATTCAAAGTATATTTGTCACTTTACCATCGCCCCCCGAGCACTGTCAACGGGCTATTGAAAAATAATTTCAATTTTTTTACTCCTCTTGGAAACCGGCCCCTGTTCTTCTTGCATACGGCTCTCGCTCCGCCCCGCAACCATCCGCCAACCGGTTTGGAATCTCGCTTATCCCGGCTATAATAAAGCTAGAATAGAGACGGGAGAGAGAGACTTTGACGACGCATTCGGAATCGCGCGAGCGCATCACTTCGGAGCTCTGCCTGCTGGCCGGAAAAATTATTTTGCAGAGCGGCGGGGAGACCCACCGGGTCGAGGATACGATGATTCGGATCGCCGCGGCGAGCGGCTTTCCCGATTCGCAGAGCTACGTGACGCCCACCGGGATCATCTTCGCCATCGGCGGCGCCAACCCCGTCACGCGCTTCGTGCGCATCTCGGACCGGTCGACCGACCTGAGCAAGGTTACGTTGGCCAACGACGTCTCCCGGCGGCTGAGTCTCGGCGAGCTGTCCGCGGCCGAAGCGCTCGCCCGGCTTCGCGAGATCGAGGCGGCGCGGGTCGTCTACCCGGCTTGGCTGCAGATCGTCGCGGCCGCGTTCGTCAGCGGCTGCTTCCTGATCATGTTCAAGGGAGGCTGGAACGACTTCGTTCCGGCGATGCTGGCGGGAGGCGCGGGATTCGCGCTGCTGCTGGCGCTGCACCGGTTCGTGCCGGTCCGGTTTTTCGCCGAATTTCTGTCCGCGGCCGTTATCGGCGGGCTGTCGATTCTGTTCGTGCGCATCGGCTTCGGCCATGAGCTGGACCTGATCATGATCGGCTCGGTTATGCCGCTTGTGCCCGGACTGCTCATTACGAACGCGGTGCGGGATCTGATGGCCGGCCATCTCGTGTCGGGGCTGTCGAAGGGAGCCGAAGCGCTGCTGACGGCTTCGGCGATCGGGGCGGGCATTGCGGTCATGCTGTCCGCATGGAGCTAGGGAGGAGAGAGGAGGCGAGTCTATGACGACGATTCTGGAGCAGCTGGCGACGAGCTTCGTCGCCTCGGCGGCGTTCGGGCTGATCTTTAACGTGCCGAAGCGCGCGCTCGTTCAATGCGGCGTCGTGGGCATGCTCGGCTGGGCGCTGTACGTCGCGCTGACGCAGCAGGCGGTCAACGTCACGGCCGCCGCCTTGATCGCGGCGGGCTGCGTGGCCGTGTTCAGCCAGATCATGGCCAAGCTGTACCGGATGCCGATCATCGTGTTTAACGTATCGGGCATCATCCCGCTCGTGCCCGGAGGATTAGCCTACAACGCGATGCGCAGCGCGGTGGAGAACGAATTCGACGCCGCGCTGCGCCTGGGGATGCAGGCGTTCCTGATCTCCGGCGCGATCGCGATGGGGCTCGTGCTGTCCGAGGTGGTCAACCGGGCGATTCGCCGGTCCCGGCTGTAGCCGTTGCTTCTGCCGTTGCTTCTGCCGTTGCTTCTGCCGTCACTGCAGCTGTCAGCCCGAGTGACGGCTGCGATACAGCAGGTAAATAAAATACGGAGCGCCGACCGCCGCGGTGAACACCCCCGCGGGAACGTCCAGCGGCAGGAAGACGGTGCGGCCGATCGTGTCGGCGAGAAGCACCATCAGACTGCCGATCAGCGCCGACGCCGGGACGAGGCCGTTGAACGACGGGCCGACCAGCTTGCGGGCAATATGGGGCGCGATCAGACCGACGAAGCCGACCGCCCCGGCTACCGCGACCGCCGCTCCGGCGAGCGCCACGCTGATCATCAGCAGCATAAACCGATAAAGCTGCACCGGAGACCCGAGCCCTGTCGCCAATTCGTCCCCCAGCTCCTGAATGTTCAGGTGGCGGTACAGGTAGAAGGCCAGCGGGATGAGCACGAGCACCCAGGGCAGCACGGAATAGACGTCCCCCCAGGAGGAGCCGTAGACGCTCCCCGTCATCCACACATACGCTTGTCCGGCCGTATTGACCGGGCTGATCACGATCATCAGCATCGTCAGCGAGCTCGTAATCGCCGAGATGCCGACCCCGATCAGCACGAGCCGCGTCGGGCTTACTCCCCTGCTCCAGGCCAGCACGTAGATCACGATCGAGATGAGCGCCGCGCCGGCAAAGGCGGCTGCGGGAAGCCATTTGATGCTGACCGATCCCCCAAGGTAAGTAATAAAAGCGACCGCCGCGAACGACGCTCCCCCGGTAATGCCGATAATGTCGGGAGAAGCCATCGGATTGCGGATAATGCCCTGCAGAATGGCTCCCGCCACGCTCAGCGCGGCTCCGGCAAGGACGGCGACCAGCGCTCTCGGCAGCCTTAGCGTATGAAGAATAAGCGAATGCTCCGCCGTTCCGTACCCCAACAGCGTCCGAACGACGTCCGGCAGCGACGTAGTCTGGCTTCCCAGACCGATGCCGACGAAGAAAACAAGGACCGCCAGGCCCGTCAGCGCGAGAATGATGTACGGGATTTTCCTGCGGGAGGAACGCGGCGGCTGACCGTCCGGCATAACTGAAACTGTATTGGACCCGCTCATGAGGCTCCTCCTTTCGCGCGAAGCCCTTTGCGGGCGATGTAGACGAAGAACGGACCTCCGACCAGCCCCGTCATGACGCCGAGCGGAATTTCCCCGGGCATGATCAGGAAGCGCGCGGCGATATCCGCCAGCAGCAGCAGAATGCCGCCCAGAGCCGCGCTGTAAGGCAGCACCCAGCGGTAATCGACGCCGACCAGATAGCGGGCGAAATGCGGAATGACCAGACCGACGAACCCGATCGCCCCGGCCACCGCGACGGAGCTGCCGGCCAGCAGGACGACGGCGACCGCGATCCCCGCCTTCACCAGCGCCGTCCGCTGTCCCAGCCCTTTGGCCATCTCCTCGCCGGAAGCGATAAGATTGACCGAGTGCGCCATCGCCAGCGCGGCGATCCCGGCGCCGAGCATGTAGGGCATTACGGGATAGAGCGCGCTCAGCTCCTTGCCGGCGATGGAGCCGGCCAGCCAGAACAGCACGCTCTGCAGGCCCGATTCGTTCAGCACCAGCATGCCCTGGGTAATCGAGGTAAACAGCGCGGTCATGGCGGCTCCCGCCAGCACGACCTTCATCGGCGTCATGCCCTCTCTGCCGAGCGAGCCGAGAAAATACACCGTCAAGGAAGCGATCGCCGCGCCCAGAAACGCGAACCACGCCAGCTGGCTCATCGAGGAGACCGGCAGGAACTTCAGCGCCAGCACGACGCAGGCCACCGCGCCGGCGTTCACTCCGAAGATGCCCGGAGACGCCAGCGGATTGCGCGTCAGCGCCTGCATCAGAGCGCCGGCTATGGCCAGGCTTCCCCCGATCAGCACCGCGTAGATCGCGCGCGGCAATCTGGTCGTGCGGATGATGACGTGCTCGTTCAAGGACGGATCGTACCTCAGGAACGAGTCGATCGTCGCGGGCAGCGCGATTTTCGTCGAGCCGATCGCCACGCTCAGCGCGAAGGCAAGCAGCAGCAGCGCGGCAACGACGAGCAAGCCGAGCGTTTTGAAAGAACTTCGTGACAGCAATGGAACCACGGGAAACCTCCTTCTGGCCGCGAAAAACAGGAAGGAGACTGCCGACAAGTGACACGGTCGGCAGCCTCGGCATTCCCGTCTTATTTCAGTTCATAGAATTCGTACAGGTCTTCGAGCATCCCCAGCGCCGCGAGCGGACCGGAGCCGTTGTTCCATATGGCCGTATCGACCTCGAACACGCGATTGTTTTTCACGGCCCGAAGATTTTGCCACAGCGGATGCTCGTTCCATTCCTTCCGCAGATCGAGCCTTCCGTCGTCCCGCGACGTGCTCGTCTGATCGAAGATCAGATCGGCGTCCATCTGCGGAATATTTTCCTTGGACGTAAGCTGGATGCCCCATTCCTCGCCCTGCTGGCTCGCCGGACGCGCGATGCCCAGCTCGTCGAGCACAAGCGCCGAGAAACCGGTATACACGATCCGCGCGTGGTCCACGCGGAAATCGACGATGCCCGCCTCCAGCTTCAGCTTGTCGCCCATCTTCTCCTTGAACTCGACCACCTTGGCGTTCCAATCCTCCAGGAACTTGGCTTCCTCGTCCTGCTTGTTGAGCGCCGCGGCCGTCAGGCTGAGCGAGTCCTTCCAAATGTGCACTTCCTCCGTCATGACGGTGGGCGCGATCGCCGACAGCTGCTCGTAGATTTTCTCGTGGCGCGTCTTCGACGCGACGATGACGTCCGGCTTAAGCGCGATGAGCTGCTCCAGATCCGGCTGGTTTTCCGAGCCGAGATTGGCCGCCCCTTCCATCTTGTCGCGAATATAGTTGTACCACGGCTGCTCGATCCAGGCTTCGACCGCGCCTACCGGCTTGACGCCCAGCGCCAGCGCCGCGTCGGTCGCGCCCTGGAACAGCGTGGCCACTCTTACAGGCGTGCCCTTCACCTCGGTCTTGCCCATGGCGTGCTCGATGACTCTGACTTCCTCGTTTCCGGCCGCCTCCGATGGCTGCGAGGACGCTTCCTCCGATGGCGCGGCCTCCGACGGCGCCGCTTGCGATTCCTGCTGAGTCTGCGCCGGCGGGGACGACGCCCCTTCGTTCTCTTTGCCGCCGCACCCTGCCAGCAGCGCGATCAACATCGCCGCCGCCAACAGCAGCAGCGGCAGCTTTCCAAATCTGACCACTCCCGTTTCCTCCTCTTGCTGCAATTTTGCTGATATTGATTCTCATTATTAATTATAAAATAACATGCCGCAATGAACATGGAAATTTAAGTCCGCTTTTTTGGACTATTCCGGTATCGGGTACGGCAGGCCCAAATGCTCCCTCAGCGTGCGGCCGGTATATTCGGTGCGGTAGATGCCGCGGTTTTGCAGCTCGGGAACGACCTTGTCGACGAAATCGTCCAGACCGCGGGGAAGCAGGGGCGGCATCAGGTTAAAGCCGTCGGCCGCTTCATTGCGCAGCCAGCGCTCCATCTCGTCGGCGATCTGCACCGGCGTGCCCGCGTAAGTGAAGTGGCCTCGGCCGCCGGCGGTGCGGAAGATCAGCTCGCGGATCGTCAGCCCTTCCCTGCGGGCCAGATCCACATACAGTTGAAATCTGGCCTGCTGGCCGCGGATCTCCTCCACGCCCGGCAGCCGGTCCAGCGGCAGCGGCCCGTCCAGCGGATAGCCGGACAAGTCGGTCTGCAGCGTCGCCGACAGCGTGTTCAGGCCGTATTCCGTCACGGTCAGCTCGTCCAGCTCCCGCATCCTGTCGCGGGCCTCCGCCTCCGTATCGCCGATGAACGGCGTAAAGCCCGGCAGCACCTTCAATTGGCCCTCCGACCGGCCGTATTTGCCCATGCGCCCCTTCAAATCCTTGTAGAACGCCTGCGCTCCGGCCATCGCGCTCTGCACCGTGAAGACGACCTCCGCCAGCTCCGCGGCGAACTCCTTGCCGTCCTCCGAGGAGCCCGCCTGCACGAGCACCGGATACGTCTGCGGAGAACGCGGCAGGTTGAGCGGGCCGCGCACCGAGTAGAAGCGGCCCTCGAAGTCGGCCGGACGAATCTTGGCCGTGTCGGCGTAGATGCCGGATTCCCGGTCCACGACCAGCGCGCCTTCCTCCCAGCCCCTCCACAGCCGCTTCGCGACCTCGACGAATTCCCTGCCCTGCTCGTATCGCTCCCGATGCTCGGGATGACGATCCATGCTGAAATTGCGCGCCGTTGCGTCGCCGGTCGACGTGACGATGTTCCAGCCCGCGCGCCCGCCGCTGATATGGTCGAGCGCCGCGAATTTCCTCGCGATATGATACGGCTCGTTGTACGTCGTCGACGCGGTGGCCGTCAGACCGATCCGCTCGGTGACGGCCGCGATCGCCGACAGCAGCGTGAACGCTTCGAGCTGGGGAATGACACGGTATTTGACCATGCTGTTCAGCCTGTACTTTTCCGCCAGAAATATCGAGTCCATCTTGCCTCGCTCCGCCGTTGCGGCCAGCTGCTGATAGTATTCGAGACTCGTCGCCCTCTCGGGGAAAGCCTCGGGATGACGCCAGGACGCTTCGTGATGGCCCGTGCTTAAAATAAACAGATTCAGATGCAATTGACGGCCGGTTTGGCCCATATCGACACCTCGTTTCCGCCGTCTCGCGGCAATCGGCACCCTGACGACCGATACGACGACGCTCGGACGCCCGGCCCCGCGACGATCCGCCTCGCGGAGATCGGTCGCGCGATCGGCCGGCCGGACAGCACAGCGATCGGCCTGACGGCGATCAGCCGCGGGACGGCTTGCGTATTTGTTTGGCGTAGGCTTTCGGCGAGCAGCCGATCTCCGCCTTGAACTTCCGGCTGAAATAAAATTCGTCGCTGAAGCCGACGCGCTGGGCGATCGTCCGCAAAGACTCGCCGGACTGCGCCAGCAGGCGCTTCGCCTGCTTGATCCGAATATCGGTCAAATATTCGATCGGGCTCTTGTTCAGCCGCTTCTTGAACGCCTTGGAGTAGTAATCGGCGCTTACGCCCGCCATATCCGCCAGCTTCTCCCTCGTGATGACGTGAGGGTAATGCCTCTCCATATACTCCAGCGTTCTCTGGATCGCCTGGCCGAGGTCGGGCATCCTCTCCCGCCCGGCGTCCCGGAACAAATCCGCCACGAGCTCCTGGAACAGAATATTCGCCTTCATATCGTCCCAGGCGTCGCCGCTCCGGCGATTCCGCTCCATCTCTTCGATCCGGTCGAACGCGACGTAAGCCGTCTCGCATTCCACCGGACCCTCGAGCTGCGCGGGTACGTAATGGCCGTCCTGGGCCGGCTGCAGCGCGAGAAACCGCACGTCGTAATAGTCCAGCCGCTCCTCGGGACGAACGAACAGCCGCACGGCGGCGCCGGGCGGCAGCAGTATCGCCTTGCCGCGTCTCAGGGGGCGGCTCTGCCCGCCGATCGAGATCTCTCCCTTCGCTTCCTTGAACAGCAGCAGTCCGTACATGGACGCGGACGCGTCGCGGCCCGGCCGGTCTCCGCCCGCCGTGACCCGCCGCACGTCCTCCAATTTGTACATATATGCGGCAAGCCGCGACGCGAAATCGTCCATCATGGGCGCCTCCCCCTTTCCGCCGTTATACCTGCAAGTGGCCGTAGCCCAGCTCCCGCCTCTTCTTCGCTTCCTTGCGCTGCTTCTCCAGCGCCGCCAGACCGAGCCGCTCGGCCTGGCGCGGGTCGACGGCGAAGACGCCGTCGTCGTCCCCGACGATCAGGTCGCCCGGGTTCACGGTCGCTCCGCAGACGCTGACCGGAACGTTCACTTCGCCCTCCAGCTCCAGCGAGCGCGTCGTCAAGGCGCTGACCCCGGTCGAATAGACGGGGAAGCCCAGCGCGGACAGCGCCCGCACGTCCGACACGCAGCCCGATACGACCGCTCCCGCGAGCTGGCCGCGAAGCGCCGCGTACGTCCGGAATTCTCCCCAGCACGCCCGCTGGTCGTCTCCCGACATATCCACGACGATCACGTCGCCCGGCTCCGCCAGCTCCACCGCATGGCGAATCGCGGAAGCATCGATATGCGGAATGCGCACGGTCACGGCGTTGCCCAGCAGGCGGATCGGACGATACAGCGGCTGCAGCCCCTTCAGAAACCCGAAGTCGGTCAGATGGCCGACCGTCGACGGGCTGACCTCCCGGTACAGCTCCAGCAGCTCGGGCGTAACGCCCTGCACCCTCGGTTCGATTCTCAGCATGATGGTCTCTCCCTTCGAACGGTTAAAGTTTCAGAGAAGCGGCATGCGCTCGCAGCGGATTCGGAGCCTGCCCCATTCCGAACGGCATGCTGCCGGCCACCCGCGAGCGGGGCTTCAGCAGCGGCCGGATCAACTGCTTCCACGGCCATGCCTCCGCCTCGAACAGATGGCGATAAACGGTCCTCCGCGCCTCTCCCTCCAGTCCCGCCGAGTCCGCAGCCCGCTCCAACGTCTCGCGAAGCTCCAGCCACAGCCGCTGCTCCGGAATGCCGTAATAACGGGACAGGCTGTCGAGAATGGCGTAGCCGTTCACCTGAATGCCCAGCGTCTGGAAAAAGGAAAGCAGCTTACCGGGATCGTCGTGATACAGAGAATTCGGATAATTGGGCCGCAGCAGGTACTCCGGGTCGGCAAGGCCGTGCGCCGACAGCCAGGGCACGTGCACGCGCAGCGCGTCGTGATCGCGGAGCAGCAGCCCCTTCGCCCGTCCGCGCTCCACGACCAGCACGGAATTCTGTCCGTGGACCTCGGGCATCATGCCCAGGCGGAACAGGCGCAGGGCGACGTCGCAGAAGACGAGCATCGCTTCCCCGAACAGCCGGACGACGGCGGCTTCGGTCTCGGCTTCCCCGCGCCAGCGCAGCCATTCGTCGAAGACGTGGCCGCCTTCCGCGGAACCGGACACCGCCAGAGCGGACATCGGAACGAACCGCGTGTCGGCGCCCAGAGCTGGCGGGTACTGTCTGAGCATCGCCGACAGATGACGCGGCGCCTCGGCGAACAGGTCCCGGCTCTCCGGCAAATACGCCCACCAGGCGGTCTCGTCGCACAGGAGCAGACGCCGCCCGAGCTCCGGGTCCCGCTCCAGCGCCAGCCTCATCAGCCGCTCCGCGCGCCCTCCGTTCATCAGCTTGATCGCCGACAAATAGCGCAGTCCCCCGAGCGAATGCAGGCCGAGCGGCAGCTTGACGTGCAGCCCGCTCCCGCTCTCGGGCATCAGCGACCGAAGCGAAGACGTGGCGCGATAGGCGCCCGCCTCGGCGGTCAGCGGCACGCATACGCCCGCGTCCATCTCCTCCCGCAGGTGCTCCGCCAGGCGCGGCATCTGCCACGGGTGTACGGGGATCGGCACATAGTCGTCCGTCGTCAGCCCCCGGGCCTCCATCTCTCCCCGCAATCGCGCCTCCTCCTCTTCCGCCAGCAGTTGCCGCGCAGGCTCGTCGTCGCGAGCGCCTTCGCCCGTCACGATATGCTTGCGGCTCACCGCCATCCATCGCAGCGCGATCCGCTCCCCGAACTCCGGCGAGTACCGGCGGTATTCTCCTTCCGCAAGGCCCAGCTTGACCTTCGCAACCGGATGAAACGGCCGGTCGCGGAAAGCCGCCTTGCGCTCCAGCGCCAGCAGGGACGCTTCCGAACCCGCTCCCGGCAGCGCTTCGCCGGACAGCTCGTTCTCCAGCGACCAGACCGTCTGCTGCAGCGTCTGCGCGATCATGTCCAGCAGCCGCTTCGCCGATTCGGGATCGATCTCGCGATTTCCTTCGTGCAGCTCGAGTACTCGGGTCATCAGCTCGAACGGTCCGATTTTGCGCGGCGCGGCCCCGGCTTCCTCTCCGCCGATTGCGAGCTCGTATACGCCCGCGTTTGCGGCCAGCCGGTACGGCTGAACGACCGCCGGATATACCGGGAACGAAAGTTCGGTCGCCCGACCATCGCTTCCGTCCACTCTCCACCTGTACACGTACGCGTCCACAAGCGGCCCGAACAGCCGGTCCGCGGCCGACAGCGAAGCGTCGCTCCGAATCAGCTCCCGCCATCCGTCCGGGGGGACAAGCGCGACCCGCTCCTGCCCGTCCAGCATCCCCTCCGCAAGCAGCGCGTTGACCAGATCCTCCATTACTCGGTTCTCCGCCTGCGCCTCCGCCCGCTCCTGCCGGGCTTGGACCGCACGATCCGTCGTTTTCTCGCTCATTCCAGTCCGCCCCCTTCCCTGCGGTGCGAACGAAGCGGATTCGGAACCGCTTTGGGGTCGACCTCCGCATCCTTCCACAAGCGTCTTCTTGCCAGCTGCTCGATGCGGATCGTCTCCGAGAACAAGTCGTACCGGGCGTAGTTGGCGGCATGCTGCGGATACTTGTCCTGATAGTCGTAGATGACGTCGGCGGCCAGCTGCCAGAACGTCTCTTCCTTCAGCCCGTGCCGCTCGTGCAGGAACAGGCACAGATCGGCGGCGAACACGAAGAAAAAGGCGCTGTGCAGAAAATCCTTAACCGCCTCCGGATCGTCGGTCTGCATATACGAATGCCGATTCAGCGCCCGGTGGCGGGCCGGCTCGGGATTCAGCTCGGGGCAAAGCCCGGGATGAGTCAGATGCGGCTTGGAGAAGCGCAGCCCGTCGTGGAAATCCTTCAGGGCCAGCCGGACGGGAAGCCCGTCGCGATGAATGAGGATCAGATTCTGGGCGTGCGACTCCAGCGCGATTCCATGGGCGTACAGCATATGGATCAGCGGCGTCGCCGTCACCTCCAGCACGCGGCGGGTCCAAGCCTCCAGGCCGTAGCGGCGCAGCCACGGCTCGACGAAGCTGCCGCCGCGCGCGGACAGACACAGCGCGCTGAGCGGAACCGCACGCTCTCCGGGCCGCAGGTGCGGGTGAACGCTCTGCCTCCAGATCGCGCCCAGGCTCCCGTAGGCGGATACCTGCATCGTCTGCGGCAGCGTCTCGTAGTCACAGGAGACACCGGCGAACTCCGACAGCAGCACGAAGTCGAGCTCGCGGGCGACCTCGTCGCCGCGAACCAGCTCCGCCAGCCAATCCGACACGAGCGGCGCGTTCAGCACCGTGTGCTTCGCCAGCGTCCTTCTTGTCGAAGTATTCACAATGCCGAGCGCCAGCTTCAGGTAGGCCTTGTCCTTGCTCGAACGATTCGCCAGGCTGCGCACGGACTGCTGCGCGCGGTAGCTGTCCGGACCGCTTCCGAGCAGGACGAGCTCCCGGTCGACCAGCTGCCGGTGGAAGCCGGGCAGGACGACATGCTCCCACTGCCACGGATGAACGGGCAGCAGGAGGTAATCCCCAAGGCTCAGGCCTTGGCGCTCCAGCTTCGCGGCGAAGCTGCGAACCGTCTCCTCTCCGAGCTCCTGCCGGAGGAACGCATCGTAATCCGCCTCCGCGGACAGCGCCAGCAGGCTTCGGGAACGGGAGACCGCCACCCATACCGGGAGAATCTCCGCGCCGAATTCCGGTCCGTAGGAGGCGTTCTCCCGCAGGCCGAACCCGATCCGCGACTTGTAGCACGGATGGTAAGGATGCCCGTCGAGCCAAGCCTCGAGCTCGTCGTAATCCGTCTCCTCCCCCGGAGCGTCAAGCGCGGACCGATAGGCTTGCGCCTGCGCGTCGTTCGCCAGCGTGCGTTCCAGCTCCGTCATGAACGGAACGAGCTGTTCGACTGCCCGGACCCGGCCCAGCACCTCTTCGGCGAATCCGGCCAGCGCGGCCGGAGCCGGGGTCTCGCCCTCGCCGCCTCTGCGGACGACCGTGCCTCTCTCCACCCGCAGGCGGCTGAAGCTGAGCATGCGGCTGCCGCGGCATACGTATTCGACGGGCAGGCCGCGCGAATCGATTCCGGGAATCGTAAACGTTCCTCTCCGTTTGTCCTCCGAAGACGGCTCGTAAGAAAACTGCGCGATCCCTTCGTATAAAACCGCCTCAATCAATTGGCAGAGCACCCTCTGCTCGACCTCGGCGTAGCGTTCAGCGTGGAAGACCGGAATCCGTTCCGTCTCTTCCGCTTTTTCCAGCGTGTGCACCGACATTCAGCTCCATTCGGTTGGTTTCTTGTTTCAGAACGGTATATTTCATCCAGACGTTATTCATCAGCAGAATCAGGGCGGACCCGATGAAGATCATCGGGAGTCCGAACTGCGACGAGACCGCCCCCATGCCGACCGATCCGACCATGCCTCCGAGGAACAGCGCACAGTTCAAGTAGCCGTAAGTGCTGCTCTCCTTCCCCGGCGGCGCATAATGGCGCATGAGCGCGTTGACGGACGGCATCATGCCGCCCAGGCAAGCCCCGGTCAGCGCGCGCAGCGCGATCAACTGCCACAGCTCCCGTACGAACGCTTGCGGAATCAGGAACAGAACCGCCCCGATCACCGCTCCGGCCAGCACGTAACGCGAGCCGAACCGGTCTCCCAGCTTGCCGAGCTGCGGCGCCGAGATCATGTTGCCCACGCCCATCGCCGCCGTGGTGATACCGGCCAGCAGCACGAGGTTGTTTTCCCCCGGCGCCAGCTGCTGCACGTACAGCGGAATGAAAGGGAGCGTGCCCACCATCGCCATGCGGATCGCCGCCGCCGAGACGAGCAGCGAGGACACCGGCTTGCGGCCGACGATCGTCCGGAAATCCTGGAGGAACGGCTCCCTCGCCTTGGTCTCTTTTTTCTCGAAGCTCTCTTTGACCCAGAAGATCACAATCAACGAGGCGACAAAAATGCCGATGCCGAGATACAGGAAAACGGCGCTGAAGCCGAACCGGTCGGCCATAATCCCGCCCAGCAGCGGACCGATCATCGTGCCCGCGACCGCCCCCGAGTGCAGGACGCCCAGCGCGTATCCGCTATGCTCCCTGGGCGTATTGGTCGCGACCAGGGCGATGGCGGAGGGACTGAAGCCCGACACCACGCCGTTGACAAGCCTGAGCAGCAGCAGATGGACCGGCGCCGCCGCAAAGCTCATGAGCGTTATCGTGACCGCCATCCCGAGGCCCGATCGAATCAGCATCGGCCTGCGGCCGTAGCGGTCGGCCAACCGGCCCCAGATCGGGGCGAACAGGAAAGCGGTCAGCAGATTCGAGCCATAGATGGCCCCCGTCCATAGGCGCACTTGTCCCGGGTCGGTCAGCCCCATCTCCTGCAAGTAGAGCGGGAGGAACGGAGCGACGCAGCTCGTGGAAGCCATGGCCAGAAACTGGCCGGCGTACAGAATGAACAGGTTGCGTTTCCACTTTTCCACCGGGATGGCACGTTCCTTTCCGTTAGATTGCGATTTACCGGGGGATTTTCGGACAGGCCTCGCAGTATTCCGCGTCCGGGGCCGCCTGATAGTAAAAACAGCACGTTCTCCGAACGCGTATGGCGGGGGCTGCCGAAGACGGCACGCCTCCGGACGCTCTTGGAGACGATGCGGGTCCGGTCGCTCCCGGATACGACGCGAGTCCGGACTCTCCCGGAGACGACGCGGGTCTGGACTCTCCCGGAGACGACGCGGGTCTGGACTCTCCCAGAGACGGCGCCGGTCCGGGCTCCCCCTGGGATGCCGCAGCCGTCGTGGACGCCCCTGGAGAGGCCTCCGCCGCGGACGACCGCCGCCCTCCGTAAAACCGCCCCAGCGGATTGATCCTCTCTCCGAACGCGCTCCCCGGCGCGCCGTGGACCAAGTAATCGTAATCGGCGCTGGCTGCCGCCTCGCCGGTTATTTTTTTCTCGTACAGCGAATACACCCGGACCGCCGCGTTCTCCCACAGAATGGGCAGGGGGATGTTCGCGGCCTTCGACAGCGTGCGCCATATGCCCGCGATGTGGCCGGCGAACAGTCTCTCGACCAGTTCCCCGCGCCATCGCCCCCACTCCCCCGCCTCCGGCACCGTGACCGGAGCGTCCGACGCAAGAAGCCGGATTTTCCCGATTCGGCTCGGATACGCGTCCAGAGAGCAGCTTTCGATCGCCAGCTCCACCCCCTTGCCGTACGCCGTCATGGCGTACAGCGCCGGAACCGCCGCGATGAAGGCGTACCTCTTCGCCAACTGCGAGGCCGCGATCAGACGGGAAGGCGACGGCAGCGTCTCCGCCAGCCGGTCCAGATAAGCGGCGCAGCGTTCCTCGTTCAACAGATCGAGGCACGGGATGCGCTCGGACGAATCCGGCGGACTGCCGATAAACATGCCGAAGCTTCGCGAGAGAACTTCCGCTTCCGCGGGGGTGAATGCCGACTTTTCAATCATGTATGCGCGTCTCCTTGATGGGGTTTGGAATCGGTACGAACAAAGGCGTTTCTCCCCTGCCCGCCATGCAGCTCATCAGATTGGCTTTGGCCGGGAGCGTGTCGCCGCCAAGCAGATCGTCGATCAGCTCGCCCAGCCTGCCCGACGAGCGCTGCCGCTCCCTGCGGAGCAGACGGCTGACGACGGCCCAATAAACCCGCTCGTCCTCGCCGGCATAAGCTGCGATCGCGTGAATGAGCGAACCGAGATGATTGACGACAAAATAGTATTTCGTTCGGTGCCAGACCTCCGCGGCCTCGTACAGCACCGGACTGTTCTCGTCCACCAGGCTTCCGGTCCAGCCCGCTTCGGCCGCCTTCCGGCGATCGACGCTGACGCCTTCGAGATCGCGAACGTAGAAGCGGTCTGGCCAGCCTTGCTTCAAGGTCAGCAGCGAGTTTTGCAGATGGGCCTCGAAGCCGACGCCCCGCTCCGCCGCGAGGCGAAGCAGCGGCAGAAGAGACAGCTCCAGGTAGCGCTCCAGCCACTCGGACCAATCGGGAAGCGTTCCTCCCGAGCCGTGCCGGACAGCATTCGCCAGTTTCGGTTCCTTTTGTCCCGGAGTGGGCTCCAGCAAAGAGGCCAGCACGAACGTTGTCTCCTTCGGAAAATGGAGCGGCCTATGAATCACCGTAAAGCCGGCGGACCATTCCGCGGCAGCCTCCGTCTCGAACGAGACTTGGCTGCAGCCGGTCTCGGCCAGAATGACAAATCCTTCTCCGCCCGGCTCGTCGCCAAGCCGCCGCACGATTCTGGCCGCATCCAGCGTCCGCCTCGCCTGCTCGGGCGTATTGTCCCGAACGAGATTGGTGATTCTCACGTGCAGCGGCAGCTTGTAGCCGTCTCCCGTGTCCGGGTCCCATACCGTTCTTACCGACGAAGTCGGATAGACAACGGGACCCGCCGGGCCCAGGTCGACGATCTCGGAGCGGCCGATCAGCTCCTGAAGTCCCGGCTGCCGGAGGAGAAAAGCCATCTGCCACGGATGCATCGGAAGCAGCGCGTACTCTTCCGCCCTGCCCCCCAGCCTTTCCCTGGCCAGCGCGGCCGCGTCGGAGGGGGGAATCTGCATCTCCTCCCCCGCCCACTCCTCGCTGACATAGCGCCGGTGGACGGCAATGTAACAGAGCCGGAACGACGCCCCCAGCTCCGGGCTATAGCGCCCAAGCTCGTCTTCGGCGAAGCCCTCCGAGCTTTTCGGATAAGGATGAAACGGATGCCCGCAGAGAAGCGACTGCTCCGAGCGGATAAAATCGAGCGGCGCGTCCTCCCCGCTCTCCCGCCGCCAAGCCTGATCGATATAGCGGCCCATGTTCCGCAAGCTGTTCTCGACGCGTTCCCCGACCGCAATCAGGTTGGCCGCCCGGCTGTCCGGCGGACCGGACCGGCTTGCGTCCTCCAGCAGCAGCGCGATCAGCCGCTCGGAGCTTAGCGGGCGGCGCGTGCCGTCTGGCCCGATCTCCTCGAACGCGGGGCCGTAATCGTGCTGCCCGATCCGGGAGCTGTACGCCAGCGTCCCTTCGACCGTTATCCCGCCGCCAGAATCCCAAGAAATTGCGAACGTCTCTCCCGGCTCCGACGGACCCATGCCTTCCCGCTTCTCCGTTCGGGGGTCGGCGATTCCTTTTTCGCGAAAATAGCAATTAAGCAGCGCCCTCAAGGTCGCGCGCAGCGCCAGCTCCTCCGCGCCTGCAGAGCCTATCCGATTCGTTTGCAGCGCCTTCCCCGGCCGTTTCCTCTGTTCCGTCTGCAGCATCGTCCCGCCTCCTCTCCCACTCACTCCGCCGCGCACGCCGCGTCCACGGCCTCGCCAAAAATGCGGGCGATCTCGTCGATGTCCGATTCCGTGACGATCAGCGGAGGCAGAAAACGAATGACGGCGGAATGTCGGCCGCCAACCTCCAGAATCAATCCGCGCCGCAAGCATTCCCGCTGAATGCGGCTGGCCAATTGCGGATTCGCCGGGCTGTGGCCCAGCGGATCCGGCTCCTTCCCGGCATCGACGATCTCGACGCCGATCATCAGCCCCCGGCCGCGCACGTCGCCGATCTGGACGACGCGGCTTTGCAGCTCCTCCAGCCGCTCTCGCAGGCGGGCGCCCATCCGCTCCGCATGGCCCGGCAGGTCGTTCGCCTTAATGTATCTCAGCGTCGCCAGACCGGCCGCCATGGCCAGCTGATTGCCGCGGAACGTTCCGATGTGCGCCGCCGGCTTCCAGACGTCGAGCTTGCTGCGGTAGACGACGACCGACAGCGGCAGGCTCCCGCCGATCGCCTTTGAGAGGACCAGCACGTCCGGAAGAATTCCGGCGTGCTCGAAGGCGAACATTTTGCCGGTACGGCCGAAGCCGGTCTGCACTTCGTCGACGATCAGCGGAATGTCCCGCTCCTGCGTAATCCGCCGCATCTCGCGAATCCACTCCGCCGGCGCGGGGATAGAACCTCCCTCTCCCTGCACCGCCTCGAAAATCATCCCGCAAGGCGGCACGATACCGCTCTCGGGATCTTTCAGGAGCTGCTCGACGTAACGGCTGGAAATTCGGTGCGTCTCCTCCCCGCCGACTCCGAACGGGCAGCGGTAAGCGTACGGATAAGGAAGAAAATGAACGTCCGGAATAAGGCCCTGCACGTTCTCCTTCTGTCCGAGCGTTCCGCTCAGACTCATCGCCGCGTGCGTGGAGCCGTGGTACCCTCCTTGGAAGGAGAGGATGCTGCGCCTTCCGGTCGCCGTCTTGACGAGCTTGATCGCCGCCTCGATCGCATCCCCTCCCGTCGGTCCGCAAAACTGGATGCGCGCGTCCTTGGCGAACTCCTCCGGAAGGCTCGCGAACAGCTCGTCCACGAACGCCTCCTTCACCGGGGTCGTCAAGTCCAGCGTATGCATCGGCCGCTTCCGGTCGAGCATCTCCCGGACCGCTTCGAGCACCACGGGATGATTGTGCCCGAGCGCCAGCGTCCCGGCTCCGGCAAGACAGTCGTAATACGTCCTGCCGTCCATGTCTTTAACGTAAATTCCCTCCGCTTCCTGAATGGCGATCGGAATCCTCCTGGGGTAAGATCTGGCGTTGGATTCCCGAGCAGCCTGGCTTTCGAGATAACGATCGTTTCTCGACTTTTCCGTTACGGTACCTTTCACGTTCTCCCATCCTCCTCAGGCACGTTCGCGATTTTCCGGCGCTTCCCCGCCGCTCTCCGGAAATCGCCCCTTTATTTTCGATAATGATAATCATTATCAATATGCCTAAATATAGAGTAGCAACGCGGACGGGTTCCGTAAATTCTCCGATCGGATAATATGGATCATTCGTTTGGAGTAAGCTCCGCTTCCGTCAACGTTCCCCCTTGCATCAAGCGATTTAACAAATAAATAAAATCGGCCCCCGACGACTCGACCTTTAACGCTCTCTTGATGTTCTGAATGTGCTTCTTGACCGTGTTGACGCTGACGAACAGCTCGCTTGAAATCCTCTTGATCGAATAGTGGGCGCACAGCATGTCCGCGATCTGTCTCTGTCGGCTGCTGAGCGCGCTGATCGGATCGGCCGTCCGCCGTGCTTCTGCGGCTGCTGCCGGCGGCGTTTCCCGGCCTTCCACCGCGTCCAGCTCCCACGTAATCCGGACGTATTCGTCGATGTTGAGGCGCATCGTCTGCTCGACCACCATGCGATGCAATTCGATCAGCTTCCCCAGATTGGAGCCGTCCCGAGGAGCGGAATCGATGATCAACCTTACTTTGGCTTCTCCCATGCTCTCCCCCTCGCATCCGTCGATTCATACAAAAAAGGAGGCGTCGTCTGATCCGCTGTCGCCCCCTTTCCGTCATCTTCGTATTCGGTTATGTTGCCGGTCTGAGCAGCGCCGCGGCGACTTCGTCCAGAACCCGGCCTATCGCGATCGGCCCGTAGTAGCCGACCCAGAGCGTCGTGTTCGCCGTATACACCCGATTTTCGCGTACCGCCTCCAGCCCCCGCCAAATCGGAGTGCTTCGAAATTCGTCCGCCAACTGCAAATTGGAATCGTCCTCAAGCACGAACAGATGGTCCGCGCGCAAATTCGGCAGCGTCTCCAGCGGGATCGGAAGACTCGTATTCCCCGCTCCGGCGGTCATCCCCGGCGCGGCCAAGCCTAAGTCGCGATACAGCAGCTCCGCCGTGCGGTGCGCCGTCGTGTGCAGGCGAATGATCCGGTCGCGCGGCCTCACCAGAGCGACCGTCTTGCCGGCCAAGTGATCGGCCAGCGCCGCTTGCAGTCTCTCAAGCTTCTTCCGGTGCCGGTCCAGCAACCGTCTCGCCTCTCTCAGCTTGCCCACGATTCTGCCGATCTTCAGCAGTGTAAACCGCCAATCCTCGTTCCGGTCGAACATGAGCGTCGGCGCAATCATGGACAGCCTGTCGTACAGCTCCTCCTGGAACCTCGTGCAGACGATCAGATCCGGCTCGCACGAGAGAATCGCCTCGAGATCGGGCATCTCCTTCGTGCCGAGCACTTTGACATCGCCCAGCCGATCGGCCAGATAGGCGGGAAAAGCGGAGTTGTCGCTCGTCCCGATGACGCTGCCGACGGGTATCTCCCCGAGCGCCGCCAAATGATCGATATATTGATAGTCGAGAACGACAATTCTTGCCGGCTTGCGCGTCAGAACCAATTCTCCCTTTAAATGCGGGATCACCCGGTTTTTGCCTGAGCTGCTTCCAAAATTACTATAGCCCTGCGGCTCCGGGGCGGCAATGGCGTTTCGCGACGGGCGGGATGGGAAATGGCGACGGCGTTCCCCCGCAGCCGATCGGCCCTGCTCTCTGTACAGACCGGGCGATACGTTCTCGTGCTTCTTGAACATGCGGCTGAAATGATAACCGTCCTCGTAGCCGACCGCCTCCGCGATCTGTTTGAGCGGTACGTCCGTCTGCCGGAGCAGCGTCTTCGCCTTGTCCATTCGCAGTCGTATCAAGTAGTCGATCGGTCCGATCAGCAGCTTGGTCTTGAACAGCCGCTGCAGCTGCCGGCCCGTGCAGTTCAGAAGAGATGACAGGGATTCGAGCGTCAGCGGCTCGGCATAATGAGCCGACATATAACGGACCGCGAGGCTTACAAGATCGGCGCTCTCCTCGTCTCTTCCCGCCTCCAGCAGCTCGCCGAGCACCTCATACACGAATTGATGGAACAGCCCCTTGGCATGAAACTGCTCCAACGTCCCGGCCTGCTGCCATTGCCCGTGCATCTGCTCGACTTTCAGGCGCAGCGGGATCGGGGTGCGCGGCATCACTCCGTACTGCTCCTTAAACGGATCGCCCGGCCATCTCAGCGGAGACGGTTGGCTGCTGGACGGGTCGGCGGCAATCGCCTGGTAACCGATCAGATAATATTCGAAAACCTGCTCCGCCTGCGCGATATGAAGACTCGAGCCCCGACCGGCGTGACAGACGAAATCGCTCTCCGCTTCGTACTCCGTATCGTCGACCCTCACCCTCGCCTTGCCGCGGCCGACGTACAGGAACGTCCCTGCAGGCAGCCGATACCCTTTCACGCTTTCCCCCGGACGCACAACAAACTTCCCAACGCTATTCAACTGGAGAGCCGCATAATTCCAAGCCATCACATGACTGTGCAAATGCATATCCGTACCTCCCGCGGACGGTTGTTTTTGCTAATACGATTTTGTGATCAGTTTATCATAATGAGAACGATTATCAATAACATTTATTGCCCGCCCGCGCAATTCCGCTAATCCTTAAGCCTATATCCCCCCTTCTCACTCTCCCCTTTCCTCTCCTTCTTTTCCTTCTTTTCCTACTCTTTCTACTCTTTCTTCTCTTTCTTCTCCACCCTCCTCTTTTTACTCCCTCCACTCTCTCATCCTCACTTCCCACTCCTCCACTCTCTCCGACCCTTTTTCCCACATTTTTACTTTTGGTTTCTCTGAATATCTCCATTTCTCCTCACCTGAGTGATCTGCAGATCCCCCCATGGCTGCCGTCATGTTCGACATTGAAGGGATCTTCCATTTACTCTACAACTACTCTACACGCCCTATTCATGCGAGCATCTGTGAATTACACAACTCGCCCCATCCCCTATCTGCCATTCACTCAGGGAAAGCGAATTTGAGGTACGCAGATATTCACAAGGATGGAAAATCATATTTTACCATATCAAGGAAATACACTGCCCTCTCACCCCCGCACCTCTCTCTTCCTGCCGCCCATCTGCCATTCACTCAGGTAAGACGAATTTGAGATAGAAAAGCTTTTCAGGAGCAAGAAAAATCACAAAAATCCCTAAATTTATGCAAAATAATATTGAAACAGGAACAAACGTTTGGTAAAATGAAGGGGAACAAACGTTCTCGAAGTGGAGTGGAGGGAAGATTATGGCGTCCATTCGCAGGTTTATGGCTCTTTTTCCGGACGAGCAGTCTTGTCGCGATTATTTGTTCTCTCTTCGTTGGCCGCGGGGCTTTATTTGCACCAAGTGCGGGGAGATGCGATACTGTCTGATTAAAACGCGGAACGTGTACGAATGCGCCAACTGCAAGACGCAAACCTCCATTACCTCCAATACGCTGATGCACCGCACGAAGCTGCCTCTCCGCTACTGGATGGTCGCGCTCTACTGGGTCGCTTCGGGCCAGCGCTGCTCCGCCCGCAAGCTGGCTCGGACGCTCCTCATCCAACAGCGCACGGCCGAGAGATTGCTGCGCAAGATCCGGCTGGCCATGCACAAGTCGGAGCCTACGCTCCTGCTCGACTTCTGGAACCGCGAGAAACGCTCGGCCCAGCAGCCAATTGTGCGCCGGGCCATGCAGAAGATGTATCGAGAGGCTCGCGCCTTTATTCGGCGGTATTACGGTAAACGCGTGTCCAAATGGAATCGGCTTTACTATTATTATGAGTACCGTTTCCGGAGCAACTATATGCATCATTTCACCGGCGCGCTCTCCGGTCTGATCCTTGCTTCCTGCACAACGATTTACACGCTAAACGAGTATGGGAGACTCCGAGAACGGAAAAGCGCCTCGTAGACGAAGGTCTCTCTGGGCCTTCTTTAATAGATACCCGATCGCAAAAAAACGCCCCTGCAATTGGCAGAAGCGTCTTTTTCCGGCCGAAGCCGGGTTATTTATACAGTTATACGACTAAGATTTCCGCCGGATTGCCGCACCATTCGCAATGCTCGGGCGGGGTCCAGGCCGAGAACGCCGTCGTCTGGAGATTGACCAGATCCGGCGCGTCCTCGTATTCGTCCACGAATTTATCGATCGCCAATTCCACGTGCTCGCGGCATACGCAATACATTCGGTTAGTCCTTTCCAACTCGCAGCTTCTGTTTCGTATGGCCGTCGGCGCTACTCCTGCTCTTCCGCTTTCTCTTCAAGCTTCACGTCCAACGTCTGTTTCTTGCCGTCCCGGTAATAAGTTACTTTCAGCGATTCCCCGATTTTCTTGTCGTTATACAAATATTTGCGAAGATCCAGCGTGCTCCCGATCGCTTGGCCGTCCAGCGCCACGATAATATCGTTAAACGCCAGCCCCGCTTCCAGCGAAGGACCGACCGATTCCAGCACGATCACGCCCTTGGTCACTCCGTCCGGTACGACCGGATCGGCAGGAGTGAACGCTTCGCCATCCTCCCCGCCCTCGTCCTCCGGCCACTCCTCCTCCGGATCGTCCAGACCTCTCATCTCCAGACTGTCCAGATACAGGCCGAGGTTTATCGTGTAGACGCCCATATAAGGGCGGGAGACTTTACCTTTCTCCATCAAAGCGTTCAACACGGGCAGCGCCTGATCGATCGGGATCGCGAAGCCGATTCCCTCAACCCCTCTCTCGGCCACTTTCATGCTGTTGATCCCGACCAGCCTGCCGTTCAGGTCGACCAGCGCTCCGCCGCTGTTGCCCTGATTGATCGCGGCGTCGGTCTGAATGACCTCCTGCTCCCAATCGTAGTTGCCGTCCTGATTGATCGACACGGGGATGATCCGGTTCGTCGAAGAGACGATGCCCTGCGTCAGGGAATCCCCGAAGCCCAGCGGGTTTCCGACCGCAATGACCATCTCGCCGACGCGAAGCTTATCCGAATCGCCCAGCTCCACGACCGAGTCGATGCCTTCCCCGCTCACTTCCAGCAGCGCCAGATCGGTAACGATGTCCTCCCCGACGATTTTGGCTTTTTTCCGCTCTCCGCTCACCAACACCGCCTGAATTTCTCCGGCATCCTGAACGACATGAGCGTTCGTCATGATGTAAGCCTTGCCGTCCTTTTTCTGAAAAATAACGCCCGATCCCATACTTGTATTATATGGCAGCTCACCCTCTTCGAAATCTCCCGCTTCCTGCAGCTCGAGCGCCTGGTTCGTCAGATTGATGATGCTCACAACGGCCGGCCGAACCTTCTCGGAAGCCGAGATGATCCGCTCGGACGTCTCGATATACCCCGGGCCCTCGACAATCGCCGGTCTAGCCTCCGGCTGGGAGTCTTCCCCGCGGCCGAACGCCAGGAAGAGCCCGGCGACCAGGACAGAGCTGGTCAGCGAAGAGATCAGCACGATCCGCGGCGTCGATCCCGGACGGAATCTGGACGTTCTCGAACCGGAGACCGGCCAGCTACGCGAGCGCCGCCTCACCCGCGTGGAAAAGAAATCATCATCGAACAAACCCATGGCCCTGCACCGTCCTTCTCTTGGGGAACTGTTCGTTCCCTCTCTCCGCTGCGACTTCCTCTTATCTATTCTAGCTAATTGCGGCTCGTCTAATCACGTAATCTCCGAATTCATAGGAATGTTTTTTTCGGTTTTGACTAGAATAGTAATAGAATCCATGAGGACAAGCAAGTGGTTTCCCCTCATCTTACGCATGTAAAGAAAGGAAGGATATCCAATGAAAACAGCTGATTTCGGCTGGCGGTTCCTCGACCTGGCTTCCCAAGTATCCGAGATGAAGCACGACAACTACAAGCAGCTGCTTGCCCTCAGCACGCTGATCGAGCTTCTGGTCGACAAGGGCATTCTGACTCCGGAGGAAATTCGGCAGAAGGCGTCCGATATGGAGACCGAGCTGAATCGGCAGCTTCTATTATAATTTCGTTCTTATCCCACGATATCCCATGGCGTCGGCCGGTCGTAATAAGTATCGCATAACGCAAATTCGTGCTTATGATAGAAATATCCGTTGTTCTCTAATACTGTATTCACCGTCAGTTTGGCTAAATCCATCAAGTTGTGCTCCTGACTGAGATGCGCAAGATAGACCCGCTTCAGCCTGCCGTTCAACAAGCTGCACAGCGCCTCCCCGGCCGCCTCGTTGGAGAGGTGGCCCATATCGCCCAGGATGCGCCGTTTCGTATTCCACGGATATCGGCCCATGCGAAGCATATCGACGTCATGGTTGGATTCGAGCACCATCACGTCCGAATGCTGCAGCTGCTTCATGACCTTGTCGCTGACATAGCCAAGGTCCGTCGCCAGGCTCAGCTTCGCCCCGCCGGCCTGAAAGCAATAGCCGACCGGCTCGACCGCATCGTGGGAGATGGCATACGATTCGATCCTCAGATCTGCAATCTCCATCACGCTGTCGGTCGGAAGAATTCTCCGGTTCTCTTCGGGAATTTCGCCCACCGACTTCCGCATCGCTACCCACGTCTTCTCGTTGGCATAGATCGGCAGTTGATGCTTGCGGGCGAAAGCGCCCAGCCCTTTAATATGGTCGGAATGCTCGTGCGTCACGAAGATCGCACTAAGCTCCTGCCCGGAAATCTCTCTTTCTCTCATCAGCTCTTCTATTTTTTTGCCGCTCAGTCCGACGTCGACCAGCACGCTCGCCGCATCCGTAGACACGACGGTCGCGTTGCCGGTCGACCCGCTGGCCAGCACCGTGAATCGAAGTCCCATAATCGTTGTCTGTTCCTCTCCCAGGCTTGAAGCCGTTTCTCCCCGGTTCGCGCGTCTACGGATTGGCCGGCTCATCGCTCTTCTCCACCGTCACCTCGGCGCTGATCGCGTTCACGTAATACACCTCTTCGCCATTTTCCAGCAAAACCCTCCAAGAAGGCGTAGAAACCTGCTCTTCCAGCTCGTCGAAAATTTCTCCGTGATAGCCCAATCGAATTTCCTTGATGACCGAACCCGCGGGCAGGTTTCTCTCAATGACCTTGGCCAGCGCCTTGGCGGCCGGAAGCACCTGCTGGTCCTTGGCTCCCGCCAGCGGCTTGACCTCGATCAGATCCTGCGAATAGGCGCGGATTCTCTGGTCACTGTAGAACAAATTCAGGTGGATGTCGAACATCGGCCAGCCGCCTTCCATCCGGTTAAAGACGAAGTAGGCGCCTTCCCGGCTGCCCGGCTGGTCGAGCGCGTATTTGTCGAGCTCCGGCACGATGCCGCCCAGCACCTTGAGCAGTTCCTCTCCAAACACGATTCGCGTCTCCGGAGGGGAGACGATTTCCTCCCTCCCGGCGTCTCCATGCTCCGCGCGCTGTTTAAACGTGTAGCTGATCTCGCGCATGTTCGGAGTTTCCGTCGGGATCTTGGCGTTGTCTTCCACTTGAATGTTGTTTTCCCGCATGAACTGAATCGTCTCCGGAGGAAGGGACGTCCAGTTGACCGCCGTATTCAACCGTTCGCGCCAATCGTTCCACAGTTGATAGCCCAGTACGATATTCAGCAGCAGAAAAGATACGATCAGCACGCTCTTGGCCCGTCTCCAGTCCATCCCGTTCCTCCTTTCTCGTCTCTCGTTCCGGTTATTTCGCGGCTCCCTCGATGGAGGCCGAATCGGCCGCGATCTTCACTTCTCCGCCCGTCAGCCTGATCGCCCATACCGGAACGAGGGAGATCGCGTTCTCCTTTATCTCCGGACGGAAAGCCGGGAATAACGCCTCGATGTTCCCTCCGGATAATTCCACGTTCTTCAGGAGCGCGCGCAGCTCGCTGCCCGCCGGCAGCTTCCTGACCTTCTTGTTCGACACTTCCTGATCGAGCAGAACCAACGAACGGGCGTAGGAGGTAATGAGTCCCCGCTGCAGCGTCATCTGGATGTAGCCGAAGTTCATCGTTGCGCCCGGTACAACCGGAGTGTCCCGATAATACTGCTGAAAACGGATGTTGGCATTTTCCTTGACCGGATCCGTTCCTTGGATCAGCGCGTGCCTGGCGTTCCATCCGCCGTGTTGATTGACGAAGTCGACCGCGGCGATGACGTTCTCGGCGAGCTCGTCGGCGCCTTCGGTCGGGGCGACCGGGTCCGTGTAGGACAGCCAGGTTCCACCTTGCTCGATCTTCATCGCCCGCTTGGCGTCGTTGTAGAACGTGCCGTTCGGAATCGTCCTCACGCTGCTCGCGTCGGTGAACAAATTGTCCTGCATCTGCTCCGCGGTATACCGGTCGTACGACACCTCCATGGACAGCATGCGGGTAATCGGCTTCTCCGGAATGTAAAGATCTTCCCCGTAGACGACGTACGGGTCCCAATATTGTCCGAAGCCGACATAGCCTTCCACGTCGCCCACGGTCAAATCCGCTTTCTGCGCTTCGTACACGTTGCGGCCGTCCGAGCTGAAGAAGTACGTGCGTACTTCGTCCCGAAGCTTGCTCGTGTAAATCCAGATCCGGTCGATCGAATCCCGGGAGAACAGGAAGTCTCCGTCGATCTTGAACACCCGCTGCAGCAATTCAAACGGAATCGCGCGCCCGAACCGCAGCTCGACGCCCTGGTTCTCCCGGGCGATCAGATCCCAGTCGACCGCGTTCACCGAGTCGCGCTGCAAGCTCTTGAATTCGCGGCTCATCAGCTTATCCAGGATCAAATTGTAATACGGAACGGTGCTCGGGTAGAACACCGTGTGCTTGTCTGCGCCCAGATGGACGACGAGCTGCTCCGGGAAGATCAGATCCTTGACCTGCAGGTTCGTGCCAAGAGGCTCGGTCTTCACATAGTTCAGCTCGGTCTTCACCTTGGCTTCCATAAAAGGTTTGCTGTAGGCCAGCAAGTAGCTCTGGTAAAGACTGATGACGACGAGCAGGAACAGCAGCACCGATTTGCCTTTCTCGATCATGCGCTCTCACTTCCTTCCGGCACGATCGGCAGCAGCAGCGTCACGACGGTTCCGACGTTCGTCTCGGAATCGATCGTCATCGAGCCTCCGTGCGCGCGCACGATTTCCCGGGCAATGGAAAGTCCCAGCCCCGTGCCGCCCATATTCCGCGAGCGAGCTTTGTCGACCCGGTAGAACCGTTCGAAGATGCGGGGAAGGTCCTTCTTCGGAATCCCGATCCCGGTGTCCTTGATCGCGATTGCCAATTGCCCGGTCTCGGTCGTTCTGGCCGTGATGTCGATCGAGCCGCCGTCCAGCGTATACTTGATCGCGTTCGAGACCAGGTTGTCCAGCACCTGATCGATGCCGTCGCGGTCCAGCCGGGCCGTCTTCCTTGTCTCCTCGACCTTCACCGATACGGTGATGGCCTTCTGTCTGAGCTGGAAAGAGAACCGGTCGACGACCTCCTCCAGCATCTCCAGCAGGTCGATATTCTGGCGAATCAGCTGATTGCGCCGGGAATCGAACCGGGACAGGTGCAGCAGATCGGTCACGAGCCGGATCATCCGTTCCGTCTCGCTGCGAATGACGCCGACGAACCGGTCGGCCAGCGGCGGCTCGTCCAACGCCCCGTCGCCCAGCGCCTCCGCGTAGCTCTTGATCGTCGTCAGCGGCGTTCTCAGCTCGTGGGAGACGTTGGCGACGAACTCCCGCCGCGACTGCTCCAGATTTTCCGACTCCGTAACGTCCTGCAGCACCGCGATCGCTCCGGCCACGCCCTTGTCCCGGCGGCGGATCGGCGTCAGCGTCACCCGATAGATCTGGTTCTCCGTTCCGTCGTCGGTCTCGCGGTGCAGCAGCATCGACGATTCCATGCCCTGCAGCGTCTCCGCAATCGGCTCCTTGCCGATCCCGAGCGCCTCGGACAGCGTCAGCCCGCCCTTCGCCTCCAGACCCAGCATCGCCCGCGACCGGCGGTTGGTCACGATAACGCTGCCTACCTCGTCGGTGGCCAGCACGCCGTCGCTCATGTTGGAGAGGATCGAAGCCAGCTTCTCCTTCTCTTCCTCGTTCACCGCCAGCGCGTCGCTCAGCCGGTCGGTCATCTCGTTAAAGGCGATGCTGAGCTGGCCGATCTCGTCCCTGCCGAACACCGGCACCCGCTCGTCGAACCGTCCTTCCGCTACCGCGCCGGCCTGACGGGTCAGCGCCTTGATCGGGGAGGTGATCGTGCCTGCGAGCAGCACCCCGAGCACCGCCGTCAGTCCGAGCGCGATGAGCGTCGCCGAGACGAAGATGCGGTTGATGTTCTCCATCGTCTGGTACAGCTCGTTCATCGACGCGACGATGTAGACCGCTCCGACGATTTTGTCTCCGCTGAAAATCGGCTTGGCGATCACCTTGTTGCGAACGCTGTTCTCGTCGATGATCTCTTCCTCGTTGTTCCGCACGCCCTGGAGCGCCCGGCTGACGAGCAGAGATGTATTTTTTCTCCCGATATAGGATTGATTGTTGTTGGAGGTGGCCAACACCTTGCCGCCGGCGTCCAGCACCTGCACTTCGGCTCCGCTGCTCGTGAAAAAGTTGCTGACCAGGTTGCTCAGCGTCACCTCGGCTCCCGTCTGCAGGCTTACTTCGCTGCCCGAGTTCGAGGTGGAGAGCATCGTCGTCAGCAGATTCGCCTGATCGTTCAGGTTGCCGGAGAACGAGTTGGTCAGCGAGGTTTTCATCGTGCTGATGAAGTATACGCCGATGAGCTGCACCGCGATCAGGATGAGCAGCAGCACCATCGCAATCAGCTTGATCTGAATGCTGCGGAACAGACGAACGCCTCTCATCCGTAATACCCGCCCGCCGTCTTCGGATTTCTCACCAGGTAGCCCAGCCCGCGCCGGGTCAGAATAATCTCCGGACGGCTCGGATCGTCCTCGAGCTTCTCTCGCAGACGACGAATCGTCACGTCCACGGTGCGCACGTCGCCGAAATATTCGAAGCCCCATACCGCCTGCAGCAGATGCTCCCGCGTCATGACCTTGCCGCTATTTTTCGCCAGGTAATGCACGAGCTCGAATTCCCGATGGGTCAGATCGAGGGGCTGATTGTTTTTATACACCACATACATATCCGTATCGATAAACAAATTGAACAGCTTGATGCCCTGACGCTCGGCTTCCGGCTGCGCTTCCTCGTCCGAACGGGGAGCCTCTACCTTGCGCTGCCGGCGCAGATGGGCTTTCACCCGCGCGAGCAGCTCGCGCGTTCCGAAAGGCTTCGTCACGTAATCGTCGGCCCCGAGCTCCAGCCCGAGCACCTTGTCGATCTCGTTGTCCTTGGCCGTCAGCATGATGATCGGCGTAGACAGACGCGTCCGCACCTCGCGGCATACGTCCATGCCGTCCTTGATCGGCAGCATCAGGTCGAGCAGAATCAGATCCGGCTCTTCCTCGAACGCCAGCCGCACCGCCGCTTCCCCGTCGAAGGCGCAGACGACCTCGTAGCCTTCCTTCTCCAGATTAAACTTTAGAATATCCGCAATCGGCCGTTCATCGTCGACGACCAGAATTTTGCCCAGCATACGTCACCGCCTCCCGCTTCTCGGAAGCTAATCCTGCTTCTATCTTACCATAACGCAGGCAAAGACCCCAATGGCGTTATATACAAGGACATCTCGTCTAATCCGGAGCTCCGCAGGGCTGTTCCGCTTGATCGTGTCCACCTGCTGACGGAACCGGTTCTTTTCGCATCGGGCGGCCTGTGCCGCGCTTGCGCACGAATAAAATTAACCCGCGAAGCTTGTTGGCTTCACGGGTTTTTCGCTTGTCGAGGCTCTTACGTTTGCTCTTCTTTAATGTACGTTTTCACGGAAGGCGGCTGATAGGCCCGGAACTTGTCCAACAAACCCGTCGGGCTGGAATCGGAGAGAACCATGGGCGCGTACTTATCCTGGAGAAACTGCTGCTCGTTCATATGGCGGAAAAACGCCAGCAGCAAATCGAAGTAGCGATCGACGTTCAAAATACCGCAAGGCTTCCCGTGCAGTCCAAGCTGGGCCCAAGTAAAAATTTCGAAAAACTCCTCCATCGTCCCCGGACCGCCGGGCAGCGCGATAAATCCGTCCGCCAGCTCGGACATTTTCATTTTTCTCTCGTGCATGGAATTAACGACGATGAGTTCCGTTAGGCCGCGATGAGCGATCTCTCTGTCGTCCAGCATCTTCGGAAGCACGCCGATCGCCTTGCCTCCGGCTTCCAATACGGCATCCGCGACCGTTCCCATAAGCCCCACGCTCGCTCCTCCGTAGACAAGCGTAATTCCCTGCCGAGCCAGTTCTTGTCCAAGTTCAATCGCACCTTCCCTATAAGAAGGCCGCGCCCCCATCCCGGAGCCGCAAAATACCGCAATGCTCTTCATCTTTATCCCTCAAATCCGAATGATATGCTCACAATTAGTATATAGGAGCGGAATCGGCAATTCCACTTGGATGCTCAAGGCCAAGTTTCGGTTCTTCCTCAGAGAAGTTGAGGATCTGCTTCAAAAGCGAGTTCTCAAACTTCTTGATGCCTATCAGGAAGCCGCAAGTGGAAATACTACACTTGAACCTTGACTTTGGTCAAAGTATCCTTTACATTTTAATCACCAAATGAATTACTTTCGTCGATGGAGCGGTCCACTCTGGATAAAGGGGGGCCGCTCCTTTAGTTTGTTCACAATATTTCAGGAAGCGGCGCCTCCTTGAGCGATTATGATATGCCCCCCATGATATAATAAATTCAAGACATTCTAGCCGATAAAAAGGGGGAGTGCATATGCAATGGAAACTTCAGGATGCAAAAAATCGATTGGGTTCGGTTGTTAAAAAAGCGACAGATGAAGGCCCCCAAACCATCAGTGTGCGGGGAATCCCCGTTGCTGTCGTCCTTTCTATGGAAGAATATCATCAACTAACGAAGCCCAAAGCCCGTCAATTCCGCACCTAAGACACCGTAAGCCGGCTACTGCTCAGACATCACCTCCATTATCAAAGAAGCCCCAAGCTTGAAGCCATGCTCGAACGAAGCGGCTAAGTCCATTTCGATGGTCTGGACGCGCAGGTCGATCAGATTCTGCAATTGCTTGAACTCCTCCTCGGTTAACCGTTTCTTCCATTCGTCCATTCCATCTGCGATCCTGCGTCCGATCTCACGGTAAGCTGTATTCTTCGTTAGGATTTGCGCAACAGGACATAAATCTCCGTTATATAGCTCCTGTAATATGCTTTTCATTTTCCCACGGCCTCCCACAACTTGTTATGCTCCCACCCTATCCCCATTTTAAATTTATGCGAAAAACGCATAAAAATCAATATGCAATTTCCGCATACCCTATGATGGCTATGGGTGATATTGAATGTTCGCACGAATTAGAGCATTACGAGAAGATAAGGATTGGACTCAGAAAGAAATCGCCGATCTGTTAAAGGTAAATCAAACCACCTATTCAAGATATGAATCCGGCGATTTGGATTTACCAACCTCAGCGCTGATCAAACTGGCCGACCTCCATCAAACCAGCATAGATTACCTGTTAAATCGAACAGACCGTAAAGAGCCTTATCCGCCTAAAAAGAAATAAAGAGCCGCACGCCTGAAGCTACAGGCTGCGGCTCTTCTTATGTGCGAAGCTGCTTGAGTTTATTTGAGATAACTGGTCGGGTTTTTCAGCTTGCCGTTCAGGTGGACTTCGAAGTGCAGGTGAGTGCCGGTAGAGCGTCCCGTGCTGCCCATGATGCCGATGACGTCGCCCTTCTCCACGATCTGCCCTTTCTTCACCTTAACGCTCTTCATATGCCCGTAGACCGTCTCGAATCCGTTCTGATGGTTGATGATTATCGCATTGCCGAGTCCGCCGGACTTATAGCCCGCGAATTCGACGACGCCTTCGTCGGCGGCCATAATGCTGCTCTTGCCGATCATGTCGATGCCGTTGTGCATCCGTCCCCAGCGAGAGCCCATGTAGCTTGTGATGCGCGCACCGGAGACCGGCCAGATGAATTTGCCGGAGCCTTCGCCGCGGATGACTTTGGTTCCCTTGAGGATAACCGTAGGAATGGGTTCCTTCAATACTTTGCGGGCGATCTGCTCCTCTTCGATCAACGCTCCGTTGCGCTTGAGCAAGCGGTAAGTGACCTGCTGGCTGCCCTCCGTGCCTTCCTTAAGCACCTTCTGCTGGCCCAGCTTCATCGAATCGCTCTTCTGATATTCGATCGGCGGCTCGATCGCTTCGATCTCCGTGACTTCCTCCTCCGAATTTACATTCAGGATCGGGGGCTCCTCCTCGGATAAATCGAGCACGTCGCCGATATTAATAAGATCATTCTTGATCCACGTATTATTCTTGTAGATCAGCTCTTCGGAGATATTCAGCTTTGCTGCGATGCAGCCGATGCAGTCGCCTTTCTTGACCGTGTATTTCCGCGGGATCGGCTCGCCCTCGGTCAAGGTCTTGAACAGCTCGTCCGGATCGGACAGCTCGGCGGCGTCGATATCGTCCTCGACCGTCTCGACCTTCTCGGCGAAGGAGACGGAGGTTACGATACGCGTCGGCGCGGCATCGGCCTCCGATTCGGCTTCCTCGTCGGAAGCGGACGCGTTCAAGGACAAGGAACGAACCTCGGCATCGCCTTGCTTGGCTACAAGCCTGGCGGGAACATATTTGTTCTTCACCCGCTGCAGCAGCTTCTTCGCGGTCGCTTCGTCGCGAACGACGCCGACCGTTTCTCCGTTGACGACAACTTTAACGCCGACCGCATGGGTTTCAAGCATGCCTTCAAGACGATTCAGCGTCGCCTCATCGTCGGTCTTCTTCTTGTAAGCCCTTTCAGCCGTGTAGGCGACCTGATTGTCGTTCAGCACCAGATGCGCGGGGGTATCGGCATGCTCCAGCTCCTCCGCTTTCGCCGCGACCAATTGCTCCACTTTGTCTGGACTGCTGATCTCTCCCGCTACTTCGCCGTTCACGAGAACCTTATAGTAATCTACTTTGTTCGCTTCCACATATTTGATTCCCGCGGCTCCCGCCACGATAGCGACGGCAATGCTGCATGACGCTATGATAATCGGCTTGCGATATTTGTGTATGGGATGAGTTCCTTGAGTCTTTGTCTCCGTACCGGTGTTTCCGTTCCTCTTCGCGAATCGAACGAACCGGAAGGTTTGCCGCGCTGCGGCAAGGATTTTCCGGATCCGATCCGTTCCCCTGAAATCGGCCATGATCTTCCCCTTTTCCCTTGCATTCGGTGTTTCGTATTCCCGGTTATGGCGGTTGCTTGTACCTCACTTTAGCATAGGTCTTAGGTCTCTATCAACCGTTTGGACGCATTAGAATTATGAAAAATGGAAATAGCCGCCGGTTGACAAACCCGGCGGCGATCGTTTTTAACCTCGTCCCATAGCCTGTGAAATGCTATTCCTCCGGGCTTAGTTCGCCCTGGAGAAGGCTCATCATCTGCGTATATTCCTCGTCCGTAAGCGCCGATTGCAGCATCTCCTGCAGGCCGGTCAGCTCCTCGTCCGTTAAGCCGTCCTGTAGATAATTCGACAATTTCCCCAGCTCTTCGGGGGTCAGCTTCGACACAACCAAGGCGTATAAGGATTGCCGCTGCTCGTCGGTCAAGCTCTCGATGGAAGATTCGTCTCCGAACACCGGCAAGGCGTCTTCCGGCGGATTCTCCACCGTTTCCTCCGGCGTCGCTCCGGCTGGCTCCGGCGGCGGGACGGCCTCGTCCGTCGCCTCGACTTCGTCCGCCCCGTTCCCGCTCCGGCCGCTCTCGTCGTCCGAAACCGATTGCGACGGCGGTCCGCTCTCGCCCGGCGTTTCCGCCGGCCGGTCGGCCGCCTCTTTCACCGGAGGCCGCTCCGCGCCCCACAGCTTGCCCCATACGCCCGACAAAGCGAGCGGCTGCACCTCCAGCGGCAAGTCCAACTGCTTGAGCACCGACTCCATATAGCTATTAACGATATAGCCGGTCGTCCATATGCACAAGAAGCTGAGCAGCAAAGCGGTCGCGACCACCCGCAGCGCCCAGCTGATCCACTTAAACATTCCGTACCTCCTAAAGGTCTGCTTCGAGTTTCATAGTTTTTAGTATGGGCAAACCTCCTTGCAAACATTCATATAGCAGCAGCGGCAGGCATAAACGGTTTTCTTCGCTCGCTGAAAAGGAGGAATTCGAATTTAACAAGGATGCGGGAATGTACATAGGCAAAGCGAGGCATAGGGCAATTCGCAAGGCGTAGCAAGGAAAAAAAGCGTCGGAAGGAAGCACGGACCGACGCCCGCGATTTCGATGTAAAAAAGTGCAGGGTCTGCCCGGATAAGAAAGAGGGGCTCGAACAATTGAGGCGGACGACGGGGCAGCGAGGCAAACCGTGACGCTCCGGCACCGTTTGGCCTCGCTATCCAGCGTCTGAGTCGCAGGCTTACTTATCCGCCGGGGCTCATAGACGAACAATCTGTCCCGCCGGAATTTCAAGCGGTTCGTCCCCCACGCCCACCCATACCGAGATGGCCGAAGGATTATGGATGATCGTGCAGTCCGATGAAAACCGCAGTCCCTCCAGCGCTTTCGCATAGGCGACGACTTGGGCATTGGTGGCGTACCAGACATCGTCGCGGCCGCCGACGCGTTCCGCGAATCGATCGATCAAGTCCCAGTTGCCGTCATTTTCAAATTCATAGCTGTGGCCCCATACATAAAACAATCTCGGTTTGTTGTATTTAGACGGTTCAAGAAAGGCGTCGACGAGCTCCATCGCCGTCTTATGATGACAGGTCGGATGCCAACGCAGCGGAGCCTCCGGCATCCGGAACTCGCCGTGGCTGGCGGTCGTCCGCGCATATTCGATCCCGAGAGCCGGCAGCATGGCAACGACGCGGTCGCTATACGTCCCGAAAGGGTAGCTCATGCCGCGCACCGGATACCCGACCAACGCTTCCAGCGCCTTGCGATCCGTCAGAATCGTGCTTGCGACTTGATCGGGCGGCGACTGCTCGAGGAATGGATGATCCACCGTATGCGCGGACACCTCGTGTCCGGCATACAACGAGGCCACTTCGTCCGCATGGATGTAGCCGTCCCTGCCAAAAAAACCGGAATTCAGATGGAACGTTCCTTTTAATCCGTATTCGTTCAGTTTCTCCACGAAACGCCGGTCGTGATCACGGCCGTCGTCGTAGCTGAGCGTCAGCGCCTTGCGGACCCCGCCCGGAAAATAATTGTAATAAACGATCATCCTCAGCATCCTCCTCGTGCATAATCAATTTCCCCTGGCGCGGTATTTTCCAGCCGGGAAAACCAGGCCTAAAGACCCATTCAAACTGGGCAATATCAACAATCCATTAGAGCTATACGATGGGGCGTGCAGATAGCCGTGTCGCGCACGGAAATGTTGCAGGACTCTGCCGAATCTGGACGGACTCAAGGCGGTGCGGGAAAGCTTGCCGGGCGCCGCTTCATTGCGCCGAGCGGCCGAGCCGGAAGGGAGCTGTCGTCTCCGTCGCCGAAACGATGATGCGAGAGCTCCTCCGGATCGTTTATTCGGCCGTCCAGCCTCCGTCGATCGTCAGAGCGGAGCCCGTCATGAAGCCGGAGCTTTCGGACGCCAGATAGACGATTAAGCCGGCGAGCTCGGTCGGCTGGCCCCACCTTCCAACCTTCAAGCGATCCAGAAAATATCGGTTCGCCTCGGGATTGTCGATGACGACCTTGTTCATGTCGGTGGCGAAGGGACCGGGGCACACGGCATTTGCGGTAATGTTATGCTCCGCCCATTCCAGCGCCATTACCTTCGTCAGCTGGATCAGCCCGCCCTTGCTGGAGCAATAGGCGGAGCGCTCCGGAAGCGCGACCTGTCCGAGCATGGAGGCCATGTTGATGATTCTGCCGTATTGCCGCTTGATCATATGAGGCGCGGCGGCCTTCGCACAGAGGAACGGGGCCTTCAGGTTCGTGGCCTGCACAAGGTCCCAGGTCTGCTCGTCATACTCCAAAATCGGTTTGCGAATGTTAATGCCTGCGTTGTTGACCAGAATATCGAGGCTTCCGAAGCGCCCGACCGCCTGTTCGACCGCGCGGCTGACGCTGCCCTCGTCCGTTACTTCCACGGCGATGCCGACAACTTCTCCTCCCGTATCCCGGCTTAAGGCCTCCGCCGCTTCCGCGGCCTTGCGCTCATCCCGGCTTGTGATCGCTACCTGAGCTCCCGCTTCCGCCAGCGCCCGGGCGATTGCCAGTCCGAGACCTTGCGTTCCTCCGGTGACGAACGCCGCCCGGCCCGTCAAATCAAATGCTTCTGCCATCCCTCTCAGCTCCGTTCTCGTCTTGTTGATCTACCGACTCCCCCCTTACTTCGCGACGAGGTCCGAATCTTCCTTTAACCGGATAGACAAAGAAGGGGTGTGTGCCCCTGGAGACTGCCTCATACGCCCCTGAAATCACCGATTAACGGGTTATCATTCTCATTTCAGGAGCGTATAGCAGCGGAAGGAGGCACATACCCCTTGCACCTTGTTCATCGATTATCTTTCAAGCAGCTTAGTTGGCTTATGGGACAGCCCCTGTTGCGCTTACCCGTTTAGATTCCGTCGATCCATTGACTTACTTTGTCTTCGTTGGCCTCGACCCACTTCTTGGCCGCTTCCGTCTCGTCCGTGCCGTTGTAGATATCGACCATGACCTCTTCCATGTCGGCCGGCGTCCATTCGAACTGATCCAGGAATTTGTAGGCGTCCGGGTGATCGTCCTTCAAGCCCAGCCGAACAAGCGTATGAATTTGCTCGTCGCCGCCGTACACGTTCTTCGGGTCCTCCAAATATTTCAGGTCCATCTCGGCGAACATCCAGTGAGGCGTCCAGCCGGTAACGACGATCGGCTCTTGATTGGCGTAGGCGTCCTGCAGAACTTTGGCCATCGCCGCGGAAGAGCTCTCCAGCAGCTTCCAGCCGTCCAGGCCGTATTCCTCGATCGCCTTGCTCGTCGCGATCATAATGCCCGCGCCGGGCTCGATGCCGGTGATCGTATGGTCAAGCGATGCCGCGACGTCCCCGTTCAGATCCTCGATGGAGGAGATGTCCATGTAAGTCGGAACGGTCAGCCCAACCTTCGTGCCGTCGAGATTAACGCCGAGGTCCTCGAACTTGTCCTTGTTCGGCTCATAGTAATTTTCCCCATGCGTGCTGGGCAGCCACGCCGCTACCATCGCGTCGGCGCTGCCGTCCGCGATGCCCAGATACATCGGACCGGCGTCGACTTGAAGCATGTTGACTTTGTAGCCCAGCTTGCTCTCCAGCACGTTCTTCACCACGTTCGTGCTGGCGATTTCCGAGTCCCAGGCCACATATGCGAGCGTAATCTCCTTATTCGTCGCCGGGGAACCCGAAGCGCCGCCCGAGGCTCCGCTTTCGTTATTGTTCTTGGAGCACCCCGCAAGCGCCAGGGAAAAGATCAGTACGGCTGCCAACAATAGATTTACGCTTTTTTTCAATTTCATCACGTTCCTTTTCGTTTATTCTTGACTAGATTTTGCGTGATCCGATCCAAAATGATCGCAAGCACGACTACGGCCAAGCCCGCTTCGAAGCCGACTCCCGTCTTGGCCTGGGTAACGGCGCGGTACACGTCCGCTCCGACTCCCTGCGCCCCGATCATCGAGGCGATGACGACCATGGACAGCGACAGCATGATCGTCTGGTTGACCCCCGCCATAATCGTCGGCGCGGCAATCGGCAGCTGCAGCTTAACCAGCTTCTGCAGCGGCGTCGAGCCGAACGCGTCGGCCGCCTCGACCAGATCGACCGGCACTTGGCGAATGCCAAGGTTCGTCAGCCGAATCGTCGGCGGGATGCCGAAGATGACGGAAGCGATCACTCCCGGCGCGACGCCCAGGGAGAAGAACGCAACCGCGGGCAGCAGGTAGACGAACGCCGGCATCGTCTGCATGAAGTCGAGCACGGGCGTTACGATCTTCTGCACCCGGTCGCTGCGAGCGCAAGCGATTCCCAGCGGGATGCCGAGCACGATGGAGATGATCGAGGCGACCAGGACGAGCGCTAGCGTCTCCATCGTGTTCTCCCAGTAGCCCAGGTTATAAACCAGATAGAGGCCGAGCAGCGTAAACAACGCAATTCTCGTTCGACCGATCCAAAATGCCAGCGCGGTAAACAATACGATCAACAATAGCGGGGGAACCGCGTTAAACCCGTCCGCCAAACCGTTCACGGTCGAACCGATAAACGTCTTGATGCCTTTGAACACCGGGCCGGCGTTCCCCTCCAGCCAGGACTCGATCGCTTCGATCCACTTGCCGATCGGAATTTTCGGCAGATCGAAGATGGACAATCCGTACGTCCTCACGTCGCCTCACCCGCTCCCGTTCGGTCGCCGCTGCCGCTTAAGGCGGAGAGAACCGCTCCCCGAATAATAATGCCCAGCAATCTGCCGCGGTCGTCGACGACCGCGACCGGAATTTTCGCGGAGCTGACGGCGTCGAACAATTCGCTCAGGTGAATGTCCGGCGCCACCGTCGTTATTTCCCGCACGAGGATATCCTCCAGCCCTTTGCCCGTCTTCACCGCTTCCGACGACGCTTCGGCGGTCACGGCCCCGATCAATTGGCGGCCCTTGTCGACCACGTACAGGTTCGAGATGCCCCGGTCGCGCATGAGCTGCAGCGCCACTCTGGGGCCGCGATCCAGTCCGATCGTCTCGGCGCGCACCATAACATGGGAGGCGGTCAGCACCTTGGACAGGTCGACGTCCTCGACGAAGCGCTCCACATACTCGTTGGCCGGGTCGGTCAAAATCTGTTCCGGCGTGCCGACCTGAACGACCGCGCCGTCCTTCATCAGCGCGATCCGGTCCCCGATGCGCAGCGCCTCGTCCAGATCGTGGGTGATGAAAATAATCGTTTTCTTCATGGACGCTTGAAGCTCCAGCAGCTCATCCTGCATTTCCTTGCGAATGAGAGGATCGAGCGCGCTGAACGCTTCGTCCATCAGCAGAATCTCCGGATCGTTCGCCAGGCCGCGGGCAAGCCCCACTCGCTGCTGCATGCCCCCGCTCAGTTCGTCCGGACGCTTCTGCTCCCATCCCCCCAAGCCTACGAGCTCCAGCGTCTTCTGGGCCTTGGCCCTGCGCTGCTCCTTGGGCATGCCCTGGACCTCCATCCCGTATTCCACGTTCTCCAGCACCGTACGGTGAGGAAACAGGGCGAACTTCTGGAACACCATGCCGATCGTCTTGCGCCGTACCTGGCGAAGCTGCTCCGCGTTCAACTGTACGATATCCGTTCCGTTGATGAGCACCTTCCCGGAGGTAGGTTCGATCAGACGATTAAGCAGACGAACCAGCGTCGATTTGCCGCTCCCGGACAAGCCCATAACGACGAAGATTTCTCCGCGCCCGATCGTGAAGCTCACGCGGTTGACTCCGACCGTCAGCCTGGTCTCTTTCGCGATTCGCTCTTTCGTCCAGCCTTGGTCCAGAAGCCGGAGCGCCCGCTTCGGATCGCTGCCGAACACTTTCGTTAACGCTTGAACCTCAATCATCGCCTCCAACGCATATCCCCCTTTCGTATGTTCTCATCTTTCTCATCTACAGCCGCTTTTACAAGTGTAGACGTCCAATCTTGTCAGGGTCAAAACGGCTGTGCCTCCGTATAGTACGTACAGTTTTAACTTTACACACTTTATTTACTGTATGCTCCCGTTTCCTCAAACATCCTCCCGAACCGCATTCTTTACTTACGATCGACTCTTTTCTACAATAGGAGTCAGGCATCATTGACCGCCCATGAACAGGCGAAGGATAGGAGTGTACGGCATGGCGACTTTCGAGGGACTATCGGAAGAGCAGATCAAAATTATAGAAAAATCGCGCCGGCGCGTTGTGGATTCAATCGGCAACAATATGGACCTGTACGGGGTAACTACGTCGATCGGCCACTTGTACGGCATGATGTTTTTTCACGATGGAGCCGTTACGCTGGACGAGATGGGCGAGGAGATGGGCCTGAGCAAAACAAGCATCAGCACGGGCATGCGCACGCTGGTCGATCTGAAAATGATCAGCAAAATATGGGGGAAAGGCTCCCGAAAAGATCTGTACGAGGTCGAAGAGGATTGGCACCAGAATTTCGTGGATTACTTCTCCATCAAGTGGCGCAAGTCGATGGAAATGAACATATCGGCGCTGAACAAGTCGATGATCGAGCTGCGCAAGCTGCGCGAGACGAACCCGGACAACGAACGGCTGGGACAGTTGATCGATTACGATATGGCGAAAATGACGCATGCCCTCCAATATTACAAGTGGCTGGACCGTTTCATTGACGCGCTGGAATCGGGGGATATCTTTAGTTGGGTTCCTAGGGAAGTTGAATAGAAAATCGGAGTTTCTTTGGAGGGCGAAAGCCCTCCATATTTGTAGGTCCAACAGTGAATGGGGCAATGCGGGGGATCGAGGTAATCTTACGACAGCTTGCCCGTCAGCTTCTCTTCGGCTTCTCTAATGTCGATTACGATTCCTTCTGGACGCGGCTGCAGTCTTCGAGCGCTGCCAAGAGAAGCTGGCGCAATTGCTCCGGATGCTTCACGTCAAAGATTGTCGCCGATAGCCGCTCCAGCACCGCAATTTCTTTAATTTGCCGCAAGGCAGCCTGCAGCTCCGCTGCCGATTCCGGAAAACAAGTCGCCACATATTGACACAATAAGTCGATCTTTCCTTCGATCTTGCCTTCTTCTATTCCTTTCATCCATCCCTTACGCTCATACGAGATCATGACTCGCATAACCCCCTCCTCCTCTCGCGGCTCCAGTTCATGGAGCTCTTGCCGCAATTGTTGTTCTTCCCGTTCCGTTAGCTGCAAGTACGTTTCGAAAAAGCCGGCGATCATCTGTTCTCTGGCCGGATCCAGTTGCAGACGCGCGATCATCCGAAAGCATTCCTTCTTGACTTGCACGCGATCCTCTTCATTATAGTGCATTTTGCTTAAAAGCGCAGCAGCTACCGGGTTGTCGCGGCTCGCATATTCACGCCACTGCAGCTTGCGCAGCTCAAGCGAATAATAACGAAAACGCAGCACATCGAGAAAAGGCAGCGTGACATTGAACTCCTCCGGCTCGGTCACTCGCGGATAACCGTCATAGCTGAAGATGGCGATGGGCACAATACGACGGCGATACTTCTCATACAAGCGGCTGAAATACACAAACAAACGCTCGGGGAACTCCGTCTGCCGCTTCGCTTGCGATTCCGGGTGAATGATGATCAGCCCTTCTTCGCCCGCATCTTCACCCCGCAGCTTCGTCTCGACAAGCAGATCGACTTTCCGCTTTTCCCCGGCAGTCACATCGGTGAACACCTCCTGCTGCAGAAACTTGACGTGGCCAAAATCAATCGCAGCCGCAACTTGCGGGAAGAACAGTTCGATAAAATCCTGAAAAAAGGTAGCAAGCAACTCCTTAAATAATCGATCATGATCGATAGGCGGAAGAGACTGTTCCTCCATCTTTCCCTCAACTCCCTTCAGGACGCAAAAAAACGCAAATCCGCGACGGTATCCCGCCAATCAGATTTGCGTGCTTCGCAAATAGATTCGTTTATGGCTCAATTGTATCGGAAGCTCCCAGCGTCACATTTTCCGTCAGCTGCTTCCCCCATCGACATCGATCCAGTCGTCGTACAGCTTCGCTAATATTGATTACGATTCCTTCTGGGCGCGACTGCAGTCTTCGAGCGCGGCCAAGAGAAGCTCGCGCAATTGCTCCGGATGCTTCACGTCAAAGATTGTCGCCGATAGCCGCTCCAGCACCGCAATTTCTTTAATTTGCCGCAAGGCAGCCTGCAGCTCCGCTGCCGATTCGGGAAAACAGGTCGCCACATATTGACACAACAAATCGATCTTTCCTTCAATCTTTCCCTCAATCTGTCCTTCAAGCTTGCCTTCTTCCCTCCCTTTGATCCATCCCTTGCGCTCATACGAGATCATGACCCGCATTACCCTTTCCTCCTCTCGAGGCTCCAGCTCATGGAGCGCTTGCCGCAATTGTTGTTCTTCCCGTTCGGTTAGCTGCAAGTACGTTTCGAAAAAGCCGGCGATCATCTGTTCTCTGGCCGGG